>JAEUAF010000655.1 GCA_019695485.1 Sorangium sp. | reverse complement strand
GATCGTGGGCGTCATACTCGAGACTGGGCGCGCGCCCGCGCGCGGCGCGTTCGGCAGCGACTTGAGCCCCATGGAAGCGGCGTCGCGCTCGAGAGCGAAGTCGTCGAGCTCGTCGTTTAGGGCGATGCCGGCTTCCGGCAACACCAGTTTCGCGCCGAACACGTGATTGACCGTGGTGGTCAACGAAACAACCATGCCCGACGCGTCCGCCACCACCAGGTGGTGCGTGCCGTGCTCTTCCGCTGCCAAGAGCGGTAGCGAATGCGTGCGATCCAGGGCGAGTCCACGCCGACGTTCGGCGAGCCGCGACGGAGCAAGCAGCGCTGTCGTGTCGAGCGGAACGGCGTCCGGATCGCCCACGTGCACGAAGCGGTCCCAGAGCGCGCTTCGAAATGCTTCGGCCAGAAGGTGCTGGTAGGCACCCTCGCTCGGCGCGAGCCGCACGAGCTCCTCTCGACTCAGCATTCCCAGCGTCTCGGCCAAGAGCAAACCGCCCGCTGACGGCGGCGGCATCGTAAAAATGTCGTCACCGCCCCACACAATGTGGAGCGGCTGCCGCTCACGCACGGCGTACTCCGCGAGATCCTGCTTCTCGAGCGCGCCGCCCGCGCCCTTCACGGTACGCACGAGTTCGTCGGCAATCGTGCCCTCGATCAGGATCTTGGGGCCTTCGGCGCCGAGGCGACTCAGCGTGCGCGACAGCTTCGGATTCTTGATGACGCGACCCTCGAGGGCCGCGTGACCGCCGGGAAAGTAGACGTTACCGAGGCCAGGTTCGCGCCGATACTCGGCGGCGCCTTGGCCGCCCACGATTTGCGCCAGATGCGGGCCAACCGCGAAGCCACGACGGGCCTGACGCGCGGCGGGTTCGACCAACGACGCCCAGGGCCGCTTTCCGAAGCGCCGCACGAGCTCGAAAAGGCCTGCCGCTTCGCCCGGCACCCCTACCAATTGCCCGCGCGCCTCGAAGGGCAGCGGGCGGCGACCGAGCGCGGCCGCGTCGAGGCCCCTCGGCGCGACCTCACGAAAGTCGATCACGACTGGCTGAGTCGCCCCCGGCGTCAGCACTAGGGCGAATCCCCCGCCGCCGAGCCCGCTGGAGGTGGGACTCACCACGCCGGCCATCAATGACGCGGCCACCGCAGCATCTACGGCGTCGCCTCCCTGCGAGAGCACGTCGAGCGCAGCGCGCGTGCACAACGGATGCTCCGTGGCCACCGCTCCGCCGCGCGAGGGCTCCGCGCTCTGTACGGTCGGCGCGGCGAGCGCTAGACCCAGCGCAATGGAGAGCGGCGGCACCCAGGAAGGCAACAGCGTCAAGAACCGCACGACTCTTGGTGTACACCGAAAGCATCGGCGTTGGCACCCGCAGCGTTCACGCTTCGGCAGCGCGAGGCAGGCGCGAAGCCCGTAGACGCGATTGCCGGCTTTCGCGAGAGCGCAAAGTTATCAACGATTGGCGTGATTTCCCGGCGTACGGAGCATTGAAAGGCTCGAATCGGCGGCCAAAGGGAGCTGATTGGTGCGATCGGCGGCGACTGGTATGCTCCCCGCGTGCAGTTCTTGTTCGTCATGGATCCGTTCGAGCGCCTCTCCTTCGGGAAGGACACGAGTTTCGCCTTCATGCGTGGCGCCGCCCGACGCGGCCACGAGGTTTGGCACTGCTTACACACGGACATTTCCAATGACGGGAAAGACGTATTCGCGCGCGCCACGCGGCTTGGCGTGCGCGCGAGCGCCCCTTTTCTCAGCGCCGAGCAGAGCGCGAGCCTCGAGCTCTCCAAGCTCGACGCAGTGTTGATTCGCAAAGATCCGCCGTTCGATCGCGACTACCAGTTTCTGACACACCAGCTCGACCTGGTGAAAGATCGCGTGCTGATCGCCAACGACCCGCGCGGCGTCCGCGACGCGAACGAGAAGCTGTTCGCCTTCAATTTCGAGCGCCACATGCCGCGCTCGCGCGTCAGCGCCAGCCCGGTGCAGATTCTGGAGTTCGTGGAGGCGGTCGGCGGCCGCGCCGTCTTGAAGCCGCTCGATGGCGCGGGAGGCAGCGGTGTCGTGGTGTTGTCGACGAGCGACAACAACAGCCGCTCACTGGCCGATGTCTGGACGCGAGAGGGTAAGCAACTCGCGCTCGTGCAGGAGTATCAGCCCGCGGTACGCATCGGCGACAAGCGTGTCTTGTTGCTCGACGGTGAGCCGCTCGGCGCAATCCTGCGCGTGCCGCGCGCGGACGACGTGCGCGCCAACATTCACGCCGGCGGGCGGGTGGAGCCTTGTGACCTGACCAGCGCTGAACTCGCGCTGGTCGCAGACGTAGCGCCCAAGCTCCGCGAACACGGACTGTGGTTCGTGGGGTTGGATTTGATCGGGGAGCGCCTGATTGAGGTCAACGTGACGAGCCCGACGGGCATTGAAGAGCTGTCCCGCTTCCTCGCGCGGCCCGTCGAGGAAGACGTGATCCAATGGCTCGAACGCCGCTCGCTACGCCCTCGAGCCCAACGGGCCTGAGCCCCAGCGCAACCCCTCGGATCCCGAAAGCAGGAGGAGCGCCGAGCGCCCCGGCGGACGATGCCGGACGCGCGGGCGGGGCAGAGGCTCTTTGACAAAACTTGGCCCGCCTGGCCGACCTGCTCTAGCGATCGGGCATGCTGCGCCGCTGTGAGATGTGCGATCAGGCGGGCGCCCCGCGCGCCGGGCAAACCAAGCTGAAGCGATTGCTCGTCGAAGATCGCCTCGTCACGCTGTGCCCCGATCATGCCGCGCGGGTGAGCCAAGCGGATGTCACGAGCCTCGAGGCCTTGCGCGCCCTCTGCAAGGAGCCCGAGGGTCGGCGCTCGCTGCTCTCGCGACGCTCACCGCTCGATCGACGAGTCTTCCCGGCGCGCCCGGAGGGCCGCCGGCGGGCGGACGGACGCCGCGAGACAGACAAGCGCCTGCCGTAGTCGAGCGACACGGCAGGCGTGCCCATGCGCGCAACCCATACCGCTAGACGGCCCCGAGGAACTACATCCGTTCTGGCGCGCCGATGCCGAGCAAGGCGAGCCCCAGGGACAGCGTGCGCCGTGTCGCCGCGCATAGCACCAAGCGCGCGTCGCGTAGCTCAGGAGTCGGAGCGCGCAGCACCGGGCAACTCTCGTAGAAGGCCGTGTACTTCGAGGCTAGCTCATAGAGATACGTGCAGAGCCGATGAGGCTGGAGCGAAGCCCCCGTCAGCTGCACCGCACCCGCAAAGTCCAAGAGCTCGAGCGCCAGCGCTCGCTCCTTGGGATCCTCCAAGCGCGCGTGCAGACGCGACGGCAGCTTGCCGGCCTCGAACGCCTCTCGCAGTTCGGTATCATCATCGCCCGCTTTGCGCAAAATCGAAGAAATGCGGGCGTGCGCGTACTGCAAGTATGGTCCGGTGTTGCCCTCGAAGGACAACATCCGCGACCAGTCGAAGATGTAGTCTTTGATGCGTTCGCTCGAAAGATCCGCGTACTTGATCGCGCCGATGCCGATCTCCCGGGCGACACGCGCGTTGTCTTCCGCCGGCAGATCCGGATTCTTCTCGCGGATTGCCGCCGCCGCCAGCTCGACCGCCTCGTCGAGCAGCTCGATCAGGCGCGGGCTGTCGCCGCTCCGCGTGCGCAACAGTTTGCGATCGGTGCCGAGCACGGAACCAAACGCAACGTGCTCGGCGCGCACTCGCTCCGGCAGCCAACCTGCGCGACGCGCCGTCGCGAACACCATGGCCAGGTGCTGCTGTTGCGGCGAACCCACCACGTACAACAGCCGCGTCCCCTTGAGCTCTCCCACGCGGAAGCGCAGCGCGGCCAAGTCGGTCGCTGCGTAGCCGAATCCGCCGTCTTGCTTGCGCACAATCAGCGGCACGAGCTCCCCCTCTCGGCCCTTGAACTCCGGCAAAAACACACACAGCGCGCCCTGATCGATTTTGGCTACGTCGAGGCGCTCGAGCTCGTTCGCGGTTTCGGCCAAGGCTGGGTTGTAGAAGCTCTCGCCGCGCACGTGCTCGTCCTTCAGCGTGATGCCGAGCTTCTCGTAGACCGCGCCGAAGTAGCGCTTCGACGCGTCGGTGAAGCG
>JAEUAF010000619.1 GCA_019695485.1 Sorangium sp. | reverse complement strand
CTTGCTCCGCTTTGCGTCGCGCCTCGGCCGCCTCTTGCTCCGCCTTCTGCTTCGCAGCCGCTTCTTGCTCCGCTTTGCGTCGCGCCTCGGCCGCCTCTTGCTCCGCCTTCTGCTTCGCAGCCGCTTCTTGCTCCGCTTTGCGTCGCGCCTCGGCTTCACGCGCGACGGTGGCACTGTCGGCGACTTTCTGGGACGCTTCGGCTGTCGTGGGAGGCACCGCTTCGACCACTTTGGGCGTGACGGCGACAACGGCGGCGGAAGGCGCGCTACCGCTCGTCTCATCCCTCATCCGCAGGTCGACTCTCTCAGCAAGCGACAAGCCACCCTGCGCTGGTGCGGACGTACGTGGTACCCCGGCCGGCAACTCGAAGGGCGGCAGCGAAAAGAGATAGCTACCCTCGCGCGACTCGAGCATCCCTGCCAGAACTTCGTTGCCGCCCGCGTCGGCTTCTTCCGACACGAGCTCGCCCGCCTGATACGTCAGACGAAGCGTGTGGTCATTGCTGCGCATTTCGAGCGTGCAAGTGAGCGCACAGCGCTCGCAGTAGCGCATCAGCGAGACCGGCTGAATTTGTCCAAAGCTGCCCTTTAGCGGTAGCCGTTGCTTGAAGTCGAGGGCCAAGCTCGGAAGGAGGGGTTCGGCCTCGAACACGGCCTCGCTGGCTTGCTGCATGCGCGAGAGCGCCTGGTCACCCACGCTCACGCCGAAGCGCGTAGACTCGAGGACGCCTGCCATGAACCAGAGCTCGCCCTCTGCCTCGCGAGCACGCACACGCAGCCGACCCGTGAATCGGCTCGCGTTGATATGATCCATGCTTCGTTTCAAGGCGGACACGGGCACGTCCTGCATTCCCCCCATTCATAGCCCACCTTCTCGGTTCCGCGTCGAGCGTCGTGAGGGCAGCAGGGCCCGAAGGCCCTCCCTGCGGGCCGGCGGAGCTCGAAAATGGTGGGTTTCTCGAGATTGGAGCTGTCCTCCGGACCACCGCAGCACCGGGCGGGAAGGACTTCGACGCGCCGCAACTCCCGGCCAGTGTGCCCATCACGACCCGGCGACCGGCACTCGGGGTCTCCCTCCGGCTGCCGGCTTGGACCGAGCTCGCCCGCGACGAGCCTCGCGTTGGCGCGCGCCCGAACGTCAAGTCGAGTGAAGTGCCGAGTGGCGTATTCCGACGTTGGCGACTCCTCCGTTGCGCACTGGCATCGAGTTCTCTCGCCAGGTTGAGATTCGAGTGCAGCAACGTCAAAGCTCGGTCTAGGACGCGCGCCACCCAGCCTTCCAACTCGCGCGGCCACACAGCCGTCATGGCTGTATTCTCCTTTGGGAGTTCATGTGAACTCTTTTGCCCGCGCTACGACCTGGCACCGAGCATTGCTGAGAGCAGTTGACGTTTGCGAAGCGATGCGTAACCCTCTAGCCGCTTGGTGGATGGAGGTACTCTGATGATGCACGATTGGTGTCTTCGCGGCGCACGCTTGTCCTGCGTGTGCACTTTGGGCCTGGTGGCAATCGGTTGCGGCAGCGGCGTCGGCACGCTGGATCCGTCCACTCGAGAGGAGTCGGTCGGCCGCGACGAGCAAGCCCTCGGCTCGATCAACGTGCTCACGCGCAGCTACAACAACCAACGCACCGGAGCGAACCTCTCAGAGACGGTGTTGAAGCCAAGCAACGTCAATGCGAATCAGTTTGGCAAGCTGTTCCAGCTGACGGTTGACGATCAGGTCTACGCGCAAGTCCTTTACGCTTCGAGCGTGTCGATCGGCGGTGTGGCTCGAAACGTCGCCTACGTCGCTACCGTGAACAACACGCTGTATGCGTTCAACGCAGACACAGGTGGTGCCCCGCTCTGGCAGCGGAACTTCAACGGCAGCGGTCGCCCTCCCCGCAACTACGAGGTTGCGAACGGCACCGCGTGTGGCGGGTACCACGATTTCAGCGGAAATATCGGGATCGTGGGCACACCCGTGATCAACGCCGCCACTTCCACCCTGTTCGTGGTCACGCGCACCCTCGAGAGCGGCAACATGATCTATCGCCTGCGAGCGATTGACATCACCAACGGCGCCGACCGCGCGGGCAGCCCGAAGGTCATCACAGCCACCGTGCCCGGCACGGGCGATGGCAGTGATGGCGCCGGTCACATCGTGTTCAATCCAATGTTCCACAATCAGCGCGCGGGCCTCGCGCTGGCCTCCAACGCTGTCTATGTCGCGTTCGCCGCTTATTGTGACGCTCGCCCCTATCACGGCTGGGTGATGGGCTTCGACAGCACGAGCTTGGCGAGCACCGGCGTCTATGCGACCACGCCGAACGGCAGCATGGCTGGGATTTGGCACGCGGGAAGCGCTCCCGCGATTGACGGCAGCGGCAACGTCTACGTCACGACCGGCAACGGCGACTTCGACGGCAGCGTGAACTTCGGCGAGACGCTGCTGAAGCTCACGCCACGCACGCTGTCTCGATTGGATTACTTTACCCCTTCGAACTACGCTGACCTCAACGCCGCCGACAACGACTTCGGCTCCGCCGGCCCGAGCTTCCTTCCGGGTTCGAACCTCATCATCAACGGCGGCAAAGAAGGCAAGGCCTACCTCGTCAACAGCGCGAGTCTCGGGCACATGGTCGCGGGCGACACGCAGATCCCACAACGCTTCCAGGCCGTGGACAGCACCGCGCGGCCGACGGCCACTCACCACATTCACAACCACAACGTGCTTTGGAACAGCCCGAGTGGCCTGAACATGTACGTCTGGGGCGAGAACGACTACTTGCGCGCCTATCGCTTCAACGCGTCGACACAGAAGTTTGGAACCAGTGCGGTCGCGGTGGGGTCGTACTTGCCTCCCTGGGGCATGCCGGGCGGCATGATGTCGCTTTCCGCGAATGGCTCCAGTGCGGGAACGGGCATCCTGTGGGCCACCACGCCATCCCAAGGCGACGCCAACCAGAACAGCGTGCCGGGCATGCTACACGCCTTCAACGCCGAAACGCTGGCGCTACTCTGGCAAAGCACCTCGCCAGGGGACGATGTGCTGGCGCTGTCGAAGGGCAGTCCTCCAACCGTTGCCGCTGGCAAAGTCTACGTGGCGTCGATCTCCGGCGCCGTCTCGGTGTTTGGCCCGCGCACGGGGCCGACCCCACCGATCCTAAACGCGGTCTACCAAATTCGGACCGGAACCACCACGACGAGCTGCGTCGATGTGAACAATGGCGGAACCGCCGACGGCACCAATATCTGGCAGTGGACCTGCAACGGCACCGGCGCTCAACGCTTCCAGTTCACGAACGTGGCCAACAACATTTACGAGATTCGCAACGTAAACTCGAACAAGTGCGTCGACGTCAGCAACGGCGGCACGGCCAACGGCACCAACGTGCAGCTCTGGACCTGCAACGGCACCAACGCGCAGCGCTGGGCGGTGCAAGCGCTCGGCAATGGCCAGTACCGGTTGCTCCCCCAGACGGCAGCCAATGAATGCCTCGACATAAGCAATGGTGGCACCGCCGACGGCACCAATGTTCAAGAGTGGGGCTGCAACGGCACTATCTCTCAGATCTTCACGCTGGCGCTCGACAACAACGCCGCACAGCCGATCCCCAACAGCACCTACCGGATCACGACCGGGACCACGAGCGGCAAGTGCGTCGACATCGACAACGGCGGCGGCTACGACGGGGCGAACGTTCAGCAGTGGGGCTGCAATGGCAGTGACGCCCAGCGCTTCCGCTTCCGCTCATTGGGCGGCAACCTGTACGAAGTGCACGCCTCCGTAAGCGAGAAGTGTCTCGACGTGAGTAACAGCGGCACCGCCGACGGCACCAACGTGCAGCAATGGGAATGCAACGGAACCAACGCCCAAATCTGGTCGGTGAACTCGCTCGGTAGCGGTCGCTATACGTTTTCGCCCCAAACAGCCGCAAACGAGTGTCTGGACGTGAACAACTCCGGCACGGCGGATGGCACGAACATCTGGGAGTGGACCTGCAATGGGACCGCCGCGCAAAGCTTCGGAGTCATAGCGCCTTGAGTGAGCTTGCGCAGCCGCTCCCGCGACGAAGGTCGTGGCTCATCGCCGGCGCTGCCGCGAGCGCAGTCGGTCTGCTGCTCGTGCTGGCGCTGCGCGGACGCCAGCACGCGCCAGGTCCCACGCTGGAGCCGCGGATTCGGAGCGCGCAAGCGCTGCGAGAGCTCCCTGTGCCGAGCGACGTTGCCGCTCCTCCGGCAGACGCATTGGTCTTCTCCTCCGGAGTGGCCAAGAAGACGTTGAAGAAAGGGACGGGCTCGGCTCG
>JAEUAF010000463.1 GCA_019695485.1 Sorangium sp. | reverse complement strand
CCCGACGCGGACGTCAGCATCGAACGACTGCTCGCCGCGCTGGTCGCCGAAGCGGAGCGCCCTGATCCCGAAGCTCAGATGTGTGAACCAAGTCGCTAAGTTCATGACCCTTCTCCGTTCACTCTTCGGGCTGCGATGCCAGGAACAGCTGCTCGAACGCAGTTCCCGCGCGCAGCAAGGCCTTTTCACGCCCAGCAGACGTCCGCTGTGGTGATAGGCGAGCACGATGCCCAGCATCTCGAACGCAAACTGCTCGCGATCGAGTGTCTTCTTGAACTGCCCGTCGGCGAGCGCGAGCTCTGCCTCACGCGCGATCGATCCGAGAAAGCCGCTCTGCGCGCTGACCAGGAAGTCGCGCTGGGGCCCGGGCTTGTCGTCCAATTCCGCAGCCGCCGCCAAGAACACGCAGCCCCCGGGCATGGCCGGGTCGCTCACCCAGCGTAGCCAGTTCTCGAACAACTGGCGGAGACGCGGCGCGCCATGCTTGGCCGAGCGAGCGGGCTCGACCACCCGCTCAACGAAGGCCTCTGCGGCGCGTTTCAGGATCTCGAGCTCGAGCCCTTCCTTGGAGCCAAAGTGTGCGAAAAGCCCGCTCTTCGACAGACCGAGTTCGCTCGCCAGGCGCCCAAGCGTAAGACCAGAGAGGCCATCCCGACTCGCCAGCCGCCAAGCTCGGTCCACGATGCGTTCGCGGGTTTCATCGCCCTTACTCATGGCGAATTAATACGACCGGTCGTGCTTTTGTCAATCGGCTACCGGCCGAAGCGCGGCCAAGTAGCGCGAAAAACGCGCGATTGAGCTCGGCTGCGCGATCTGAAGGCGTCCCAAGTCCCGATCTTCGCGGCGCGAGCAGAGAGCGCCGCTGGCGGTCAGTCGAAACGCAGGAGAATCCGCTCGATCTTGGCGAGCAGCGCCTGTGCGTCGATCTTCTCGACGTAGTCCTCCGCCCCCAGCTCCAGGCTGATGCGGCGATCCGACTCGCCTTCTACGCGACCAGACCACATCAAGACCGGGATGCTGGCAGTGCGGGGGTCTTGCTTGAGACGCGACAGCACATCACGCCCGTCGGCATCGGGGAAGGTGATGTCGAGCACGATGAGATCGGGGCGCCGCTCGACGGCCAGATCCACGACACTCCCACCCGACGCAGTTTGAATCACTTCGTGGCGGTGCGCCGCCACGCGACGCACCGCCAGCAGAAGCTCCTCGTTATCGTCGGCAACCAGTATGCGACGAGACTTCGGCATAATCACAATTCATACGGCGTTTGGCGCGCGGCCTCAAGGCCTTCGCAGCCGCGACACGAGACCTACTTGAACGTTCTTGCGGCTCGCGTCGTGCCACAGCGAGCGGCCATCCCAAATGGGCCAGACTCACGAACGCGCGCGGGCTCCCGGCGGGGCAGAGTGCATATCTTCACTCTCAAGCACCACACTCGCAGACGAGTCCTGCGCGGCGCCATGCTCAGCCGGCCGAGCGCGAGCGTCGCGGGCAATCTCTTCCGCGCCCTTCAAGAAGGCCGCAACCAGGAACTCGAAGCTCTCGTCCATTCCGAGCCTGGCAAACTTCGTCATCGCGGCGCGCGCCGTCTCCACCGGGTGGTCTGGTGTGGTCTGAATCCACTGCTTCAATTTATCGAAGCGCGACTCGAGCAACGTCGAGCCATCCGGGCGGCGCATGGCGATCTCCAACAGCGCAAATCCTGGGGCAAACAGCAGCGGAGTCGCAAAGACGCGATAGGCAAACGCGGGGGAAAGTCCGTCCGCCACCATCAGGTTCAAAATGCGCTCGCGCACAGGTGCGTCGAGCGGCGGCGCCGGGCGCGAAAGCAACTCTGCCCAACGCGGATGCTCAGTGAGAAGGTCACGTACCCGATGACACAGTGCGCCGAGCTCTGCCTGCCAGCTCGCGTTGCCATCGTCCGCGTACATGCGGCGCGCCAGCTCCACGAACATCAGATCCAACAGGGCATTCTTGTTCGCGAAGTAAGTGTAGAGCGACATCGGGGGCGCAGCGACGGCTTCCGCCACACCCCGAATCGTGAGGCCGTCGATGCCGTGTTCATCCACGATCGCCAGAGCTGCGTTCACGATCGCTTCGCGAGTCGTGGTGCCTCGAGGTCTCTGCTTTCGCATTTACTTCGGATAAATGGGCAAGGGTTGTTTTACCAAAGCACTACCGAGTAGCTAGCTCCACTCTCGGCACTCGTACAGGACAGACTCGACGTACGAACGACAAATCGCTCTAGTGTCGCTCATCCTCGTTAAGCCCGCAGCCTTCGTCAACAAAAGCGATTCAACCCCGTCGAATCCCCAGCAAAACCACGCGCGCAATGACTACCTAGGTGACTCGTCCAGGACAACTAAGGATTGCGGGCGCGGCCTTGATTGGACATGTGCCACGCAAGCGCAGAGCGCTCTGCAACGCTCAGCCGTCGACCCCGCGCACACGCCGCTCGACGACCATGCCGAGACGATCCATGCGCCGGTAGAGCGCTTGGCGACTCAAACCGAGCTCGGCCGCGGCCCGCGAAACGACCCAATCCGCGCGAGCCAGCGCCCCTTCGAGCATTGCGCGCTCTTCATTGTCCGCCGCGCCACGCGGCGGAGGTGGAGAGCTCTGCGACGCGGCACTGGTCCCGCGCGCGCCACTGCTCGCCAGGTCGCCCGCACCGGGCAAGGCCAGATCGGACGCGCTTATCACGCCGCCGCGCGAAACCAACACCGCACGCTGAATTCGATTCTCGAGTTCGCGCACGTTGCCAGGCCAATCGTACTCCAAGAGCGCGCGCTTGGCGCTCTCGTCGAGCTCGTGCTGGCCGCCATTCGCATGCACGTTAAGGAAGTGGCGAGCGAGCGGCAGCGCGTCCTCCATCCGCTCGGAGAGAGCGGGCAACGCGAGCTCGATCACGTTCAGGCGAAACAACAAATCCTCTCGAAATTTGCCCTCACCGATCGCGCGCCTCAAGTCGACGTTGGTCGCGCTCACGATGCGCACGTCCACCTTGCGCGTGGTGCTGCTGCCGAGCCGCTCGAACTCCCCGGACTGCAGCACGCGCAGCAAACGCATCTGCCCCGCTGCCGACAGATTCCCGATTTCGTCCAAGAACAGCGTGCCGCCGTGCGCCGCTTCGAAGCGCCCCACACGGAGTTTGGTCGCACCCGTAAAGGCGCCGGGCTCCGCGCCGAACAGCTCGGCCTCGAGCAGGTTGTCTGGCAGCGCTCCCGCGTTGACCTTGATGAACGGCTTGTCCTTGCGCCGCGAGTTCGCTTGCACGATATGGGCAAGGCGCTCCTTGCCCGCGCCATTGGGGCCGCTGATCAGCACCGGGGCGTCGGACGGCGCGACGTGGGTCGCGAGCTCGACCAACGAGTGCACTTGCGGGCTCTCGTAGACGAGGCCACACAGCTCGAACTTGGCTGAAAGCGCGCTCCGTGCGCGGTTGCCTTGCGCGCGCAAGCGCACGTTCTCGCGACCGAGATCGTGCAAGCGCAGCAGGTTTTGCACGGTGACGATCAGCTTTTGATCGTCCCAGGGCTTCGCCAAGTAGTCGATCGCGCCTTCCTTTACGAGCTCGATCGCGGTCTCGAGCGACGTCCAAGCCGTCATCAGCAGCACGGGAAGCTCGGGATCGAGCCGGCGGATGGCGTGGAAGAGCTCGATCCCCTCCTGACCAGAGGTCGTATCCTTGCTGAAGTTCATGTCCTGAATGACCACGCCAACGTCTTCGCTGGTCACGAGCGCGAGCGCTTGCTCCGGGGAGCTCGCCGAGAGCGTATCGAAGCCGTGCACTTGGAACAGCACTTCGAGCGCCGTGCGCACCGCGCTCTGGTCGTCGACGATCAGAATCTTCGCCATCAAAATCCACGGTTACCGCGCGCCACGCACGCGTCAAGATCGATGCGTCGCCCGTCCATTCAGCGAGTGAAATGCAGATTGATGCGAGTACGCGTGGCGGCCGGGTTTCCGGCGCGGTCGAGCGCGGGCACGAAGCGCTTCGCCGTGACGCAGGCCTTTGCCGCGGCGCCGAAGCCCTGAGCCGCGGGTGCTTCGGAAATCAGCGACGCCGAACTAACCGAGCCGTTCTTGGCGACCACGATCGACAACGAGACGTCGGCGGAGTCGTCAATTGCAGCCTGCGGGAAGTAGCCGCGCCACGGAACGGACTAGCCG
>JAEUAF010000338.1 GCA_019695485.1 Sorangium sp. | reverse complement strand
GTAGGCCTTCACGTCTTCAGCCGAGAAGTACTTCGCTTCGAGCCCAAACGGCAGGATGAGGCCCGACTGCAGCGGATCGCTGTAGCCCGACACGGCGAGCTCGCGGATGTCCTTGTAGTTGATGGCGAAGGCCATCGCGCGGCGCATCTGCGGATCGTTCAGCGGCTTGTGCTGCACGTTGATGACCAGCGTCGGGATCGAGGCCTGCGGGAAGTAGGGCTCCTTCTCGAACCAGGAGTGCACACCCTTCTTCTGCTTGAGCCAGATGCGCGGCACGAAGGACGACGAGGCATCCATGCGGCCTTGCTGGAGCGCCACGCTGAAGTGCTCGTTGCTCTTGTAGATGGGATGCACGACGTACTTCACCTCGGGCTTCTTGCCGCCGAAGAAGACGGCGTTGCCCCAGTAGTTGTCGTCGCGCACGGTCGCGATCTTTTCGCTGCTGAACGAGTGCAGCCGATACGGCCCCGAGCCCACGGGGTTGTCGTTGAACTTGAGCTTGTTAAACTCGTTGATGTCGTTACCCGCCTTGGCGAGCAGCGGCTCGATCACGTGCTTGGGCAGGATGCGCTGCCCCTGAAGGGCGTCGAGCACCACGAGCGGGTTCATCTGCTTCGGCGACAGCACGAATACGATGCGGCGCGGGAACTTGCCGGGGGGCAGCGTGCCAACCTCGGGCAGCTTCACCTCCGTGATGTAGCTCCACAGCGACGCGACCGGGACGCTCTTGTACTTCTGACCGAGGTCGAAGGTGTACTTGATGTCCTCGCCGGTGACGGGCTGGCCGTCGCTCCAGTGAGCGTGCTCCTGCAGCACGACCTCGACGGAGTCGTCTTTGACCTCGACAGACTCGCCGAGCGACGGCTCGAGCTTGCCGGTCAGCGGGTTATAGAGGAACAGCGTCTCGTAGATCAGGTTCATCGCGTTGACAGGCCAGTCCTGCCAACCGAGAAGCGGATTGAACGAGCTCGGCTCGCCCCATTGGCGCCCGCCGACGTAAACGGTCTCGTTGCGCGGAAACCCGCCCGAGGACGCGCTGTCTTTCGCGTGGCACTGAGGGAGACCGAGAGCGAGGAGCGCGAGGGTGGCGGCGCGCAGCGCGGAAAGTCGGGTCATCGTTTTCGCCAGTCGTACCAGTGCCCGCCTTGCGCTAACGGACGACATGTAGCGCAATATTCCCTACATTGTGGGAGCCGGGCAGACTTCTCGTAGGCGAGGGGCCTTTCCGTGTCAAGTGCGTCTCCCCTGAGCGCTGATGTGAGACCGGTTTCGCATGACGCCAACCCTGACCCTATGGGAGCTCCGGTGATGCAGTGCAGCACGCCGAGCGGCTCGGTCGCGCGCGGCTATGGTTTTGTGTTTAAGCTTCGGGCCTTGAACTCCCCCTCTCGGATCCCTTCGGCACACGTCGTAGTCGTCGGCCTCGCCATCGCCAGCGGTGCGCTCGGCGCCTGTGCCAGCGGCGACGCGAGCATCATCAGCAACGGCGCCCCGAGCGACCCGACGGGGCCGTGCGAAGCGGTGACGGAGAGCTTCACGGTGAACTCGGCCATGCACGTCGCCGACTGCAGTGCACTCGAAGAAGCCTCGAACCCTCCCGCTGGCGGCGACCACTACGGGACCTGGGCGGCATTTCAAAGCTATACGTTCCCGATCCCACACGGTTTCTTGATTCACTCGATGGAGCACGGCGCCGTGGTGTTTTATTACAATTGCCCGGACGGTTGCGCCGACGAGGTGAGCCGCGCCCAAGCCTTGCTCGACGCGCAAGCGGCGGATCCGCTCTGCGCGGGTAACGGCGTGCTACGACGCGCGATCTTGCTGCCCGACCCGACGCTCGACGTGCGCTGGGCTGCGAGTGCCTGGGGGTCCACGCTGCGCGCGAATTGCTTCGACGAAGCCGTGTTTGGAGACTTCTACAAGGCGCACTACGACAAAGGGCCCGAGAAGCTGTGCGTGGCGGGAGTCGCCTTCGCAGCGACGCCTTGCGAGTAGCGCGTTCTGCTATCCTCGCCGGGTGTCGACTCTGCGCTATGACGTCACGACCGGGGATTGGGTGGCATTTTCCAGCGTTCGGGCGGCTCGCCCGGACGGCTTCAAGCGAGGCAATGAGGTGCACGCGACCGTGCCACCGGCGCTCGACCCCGCTTGCCCGTTTTGCCCCGGCAATGAAGCGTTGACCCCGGAACAGACGGAAGTCGAGCCCGATCCGCTCGACCCCTCGCGCTGGAGCGTCCGTATTTTCGCGAACAAATTTCCGGTGCTCGAGCCGAAGGGCTCGACGCTTCGCCACATGAGCGGGCCCTTGTTTCGCGAGATGGACGGCTACGGCCGCCATGAGCTGGTCGTCGAGTCGCCCGATCACGCGCGCTCACTCTCGGAACAGAGCGTCGATCATGTGCAGCGCCTGCTGACGGTGCTCCATCGACGCTCGCGAGCGCTGTCGCGCGAAGGGTCGCTCGAAGTCGTGCAAATCTTCAAGAACCACGGCTCCTCCGCCGGTTCTTCGATGCTGCACCCGCACTTTCAGATCTTGGCGACCCCGATCGTGCCGCGACAAATCCGCATCAAGTATCAGATGGCGGCCGAGTACTATCAAATCACGGGCAGCAGCGTGTATCAGGACTTGTGTCGCGCAGAGCTCGAAGCGGGCACGCGCGTAGTCTGTCAGAATTCGGAATTCGTGGCCTTCGCGCCATTCGCTGCGCGCTCGCCCTACGAAACCTGGTTGGTCCCGCTGCGAGTCGCGCCGACCTTCGAAATGGCGGATCCGTCGACGTTGACCGGCCTTTCCGAGATCTTGATCGACGTGCTGTCGCGCATGCGCCGCGCGCTCGGTAATCCGCCCTACAACTTGATCGTGAACAGCGCACCGCGCCGGCACACCGACGAGCCGGACTTCGTGTGGCACATCGAAATCGTGCCACGTCTCGCCACGGCCGCGGGCTTCGAGCTCGGTACAGGGATGGCGATCAACAGCGTATTGCCTGAAGCGGCGGCGGAAACGCTGCGTAGCGCTTAGGGCGCGTCGCTGAGTTCGCTGAACGTGAATCGGATTCGGGCACGGGCACGGGCACGGGCTTAGGGGCACATGCCCTGTTGGTCTTTGAAGTGCGGGTGGCCGGAGCGGATCGAATTGCAGGAGTCATCGCAACGCCCAGGCTGTGGACCACCGCAGTCTTGCCAGCGTGTCGTGTCTGCTGGGTCGGGCATGCAGCTCTGCGGAAGCACCCAGCACGTTCCAGGGCCCGGCGGGCCTCCAGGCCCGCACTCATCCGGCGAAGAGTAAAGGTGCGCGCAGGAAGCGCCGAACGCCGGGC
>JAEUAF010000225.1 GCA_019695485.1 Sorangium sp. | reverse complement strand
CCGCTCGGCAACGTGATGCGCGCGCGCAATGTGGCCTATCGTCTCAGCACCCAGGAGCGCAAAGCCGCGCCAGAGCCAGACGGCAGCGCGCCCTTCGACTGAGTCCGGCGGCGCGGCCCGCGGACGGCGCAGTTTCGCCACATCCGTAGGCCTTCGCAGGCCGGGAACCGTGTCGTCCGGCGCGTGCTATCGTGTCCCCTTCATGACCGGTAGACTCGAGATCCCCGAGCCTTCGAGCGAGTCGTCGCCGGTGCTAGCTCAGTTTCATCCCGCGGTTCGCGTCTGGTTCGAGCGCCGCTTCCCGGCCGGGCCCACGGCGCCACAGGCTGATGGCTGGCCTTCGATCCGTGCTGGTCACGATACGCTGATCGCGGCGCCCACCGGCTCGGGCAAGACGCTGTCTGCCTTCTTGGTTTGCATCGACGAGCTGTATCGAGCTTCGGAGGCGGGCACGCTCGCGGTGGGGAAGGTGCGCGTCGTTTACGTGTCGCCGCTGAAGGCGCTGGGCGTCGATATTCAGCAGAACCTCGAGGCCCCGCTGGCGGAGATAGCGCTCGTCGCGGAGGAACTCGGCTTTGCCCCGCCTGCGCTTCGCGTCGCGGTGCGCAGCGGCGATACGCGCGCCGGAGCGCGCGCCAAGATGCTGAAGACTCCGCCGCATTTTCTAATCACCACGCCTGAGTCCCTTTATCTGATGCTCACTGCCGAGCAGAGTCGCGGGTTGCTCGACCAGGTCGAGACGGTGATTGTCGACGAAATTCACGCCCTGGCGCGTGACAAGCGCGGCAGCCACCTCTCGCTTTCGCTCGAGCGGCTGGAGCACGTGAGCCGCTCGCGCCCAGCGCGCATCGGGCTTTCCGCCACCCAGCGTCCCATTGAGCGCATTGCTCGGCTGTTGGTTGGCTCCGAGCGCAGCGATCGATCCGGCGCGCCGCTCTGCCGCATCGTCGACTCGGGCCACCGCCGTGCCTTGGATCTGGCTTTGGTGTTGCCGGAGCGCGAGCTCGAAGCCGTGGCCTCCGCCGAGCACGTCGTGGAAGTGCTCCAAAAGATCGCGCTGGAGCTCAAGAGTCGGCGCACGACCCTGATTTTCGTGAACACGCGGCGCCTCGCCGAGCGCCTGGCCCATCAGCTCGCCGAGCTCGTGGGGGACGAGCAGGTGGCCGCGCATCACGGCAGTCTCTCGAAAGAACGCCGGCAGCAGATCGAGTCGCGGCTGCGACAAGGCGAGCTCCGCGCCCTGGTCGCCACGGCCTCGCTGGAGCTCGGTATCGACGTCGGCCCGATTGAGCTCGTCTGCCAAATTGGCTCGCCGCGCAGCATCGCGACGTTCTTGCAGCGGGTGGGGCGCTCCGGACATACCCGCTTTGGCAAGCCCGTCGGGCGCCTCTACCCGTTGACTCGCGATGAGCTGATTGAGTGTACGGCGCTGCTCCGCGCCGTTGCGCGCGGCGATCTCGACGCCGTGCTGATGCCGGAAGCCCCGCTCGATATTCTAGCGCAGCAGATCGTTGCGGAGTGCGCGGCCGAGGAGTGGGACGCGGGCGCCCTCTTCGCGCTCGTGCGGCGCGCCGCACCCTACGCGAGCCTCACTCGGGAAGCCTTCGACGCCGTGCTCGAGTTGGCGTCGGAAGGCATCGTGACCGGTCGCGGGCGGCGCGCGGCTTACTTGCATCACGACCGCGTGAACGGCCGCCTCAAGGGGCGGCGCGGGGCGCGTCTCGCCGCGCTCACTTCTGGGGGCGCCATCCCGGACTCCGCGGATTACCGTGTGGTGGCGGAGCCCGACGAGACCTTCGTCGGCACCATCAACGAAGATTTCGCCATCGAGAGCATGGCCGGGGACGTGTTCTTGCTCGGCAGTACCGCGTGGCGCATTCGCCGGGTCGAACGCGGCGTCGTGCGCGTGGTGGATGCGCGCGGCGCCACACCGACGGTGCCGTTCTGGCTCGGAGAAGCACCGGCTCGCAGCGCGGAGCTCTCTCGCGAGGTGTCCGACTTGCGGCGAGACGTGGAGAGCTGGCTCGCTGAATCCGGCACTGAGGCCGCTTGCCGCCACTTCGCAGAAGACGCAGCGCTCGGCGCGGCGGGGGCGCGCGATCTCGTCTCGTACCTTGGTGCCTCGCGTACGGGGCTCGGTCTGTTGCCCACTCAGCAAGATTTGGTGGTCGAGCGCTTTTTCGATGACACCGGCGGCATGCAATTGGTGTTTCACGCGCCGCTCGGGGGGCGCATCAATCGCGGGCTCGGCTTGTTGCTGCGTAAGCGCTTCTGTCGTTCATTCGACTTCGAGCTCCAGGCGGCGGCCAGCGACGATGCGATCGTGCTTTCGCTCGGTCCTCAACACAGCTTTCCACTCGAAGAATTGCGCGGATTTCTCAAGCCCGCCGGCGTGCGCGACGCGCTCACCCATGCGCTGTTGGTGACACCGATGTTTGCCGTGCGTTGGCGCTGGAACCTGAATCGCGCTCTGGTCGTGCTGCGCTTTCGCGGGGGAAAGCGCAACCCGCCCCAAATTCAGCGCATGGAGGCGGACGACATCACCGCGGCTGTCTTCCCCGCGCTCGCCGCTTGTCAGGACAACGCTACAGGCCCGCGTGAGATCCCGGAACACGTGCTCGTGCAGCAGACGCTGCATGACTGCCTGCACGACGCCATGGACATCGACGGGCTCGAGTCGCTGCTCGCAGCGATCGATCGGGGTGAGGTGCGCGTTCACTTTCGCGATACCACCGAGCCCTCGTTGCTCGCGCACGAGATTCTGAATAGTCGCCCGTACACGTTCCTCGACGACGCGCCGCTCGAGGAGCGACGCACGCGCGCCGTTCAGCTGAGGCGCGGGCTGCCGATCGCCGCGCGTGAGCTCGCCGCGCTCGATCCGGAGGCAATTCTTCGGGTAAAGTCCGAGGTGACGCCCGAACCGCGAGACGCGGACGAGCTCTCGGATCTATTGATCGGGTTGTGCGTGTGCCGGCCGCGCGACGCGCTGGCGGGCGAGTTCTCGGCGCTGGTGAGCGCTCGGCGTGCGTTCGAGGTGGTCACGGCATCGGGCAGCTTCTGGGGCGCGATCGAGTCGCGAACCCGGATCGAACGGCTGTTTCCGGAGGCGCGCTTTCTCCCCGATCTGTCGCTGCCCGCCGCTCTCGAGCGTGCGGCGCCGCTCGCTGTCGAGAGCTTGGCGACCGAGGTGTTGCGCGAGCACCTGGATATTCGCGGGCCTAGCCTGCGCCTCGAGCTCGAGCAGTCTACCGGGCTTTCGCCAGCGCTGGTCGAAGTGGCGTGTGCAGCGCTCGAAGCTCAGGGCTTCCTCGTGCGCGGGCATTTCGACCCTGGCATCGTCGAGGAGCAGCTGGTTTCCCGGCGTTTGCTCGCGCGCATTCACCACTACACCGT
>JAEUAF010000937.1 GCA_019695485.1 Sorangium sp. | reverse complement strand
TGTCCTGGCAGCGGGGATTGCGCACGATTTCAACAACCTCTTGGGAAGCCTCTACGGCCACCTCGACTTGGCACGGGAGAGCCTCGAACGCAGCCACCCAGCGCGCGCTCACCTGGAACTCGGGCGGCAAGCCTTCGAGCGGGCCAAGGCGCTAACCGGGCAGATGTTGGCTTTCGCCAAGGGAGGCGCGCCCGTGCGCAGCGTCGGGTCGCTCGCCGAGGCGGTGCGCGAGTGCGTCGCGTTCGCGCTGAGCGGCAGCGCTATCGCCGCCGAGTTCGAGCTCGAGCCTGGGCTTTGGGCTGTGGAGTTCGAGAAGAACCAGCTCGCGCAGGCGCTCGACAACTTGGTAATCAACGCCAAACAGGCCATGAAGCACGGCGGCGTGCTGCGGGTCCGCGCGAGAAATCAGCTGCTTGGGCCGGACGATCCGAGCGCGTTGCCCGCGGGGCGCTACGTGCGATTGAGTTTTCGCGACGAGGGCGAGGGCATCCCCGCCGAGCTTCTGCCGCGTGTTTTCGACCCGTTCTTCACGACCAAGCCCGACGGCACAGGGCTCGGGCTCACCACCACCTACGCCATCGTCCAGCGCCACGAGGGCACGCTCCTCGTCGAGTCGGAGCTCGGCAAGGGCTCGACCTTCCATCTGCTCTTGCCCGCCACGACACAAACCGAACAGCCGAAGCCGGCGAGCGCTGAGCGGCCGAAAAGCGGCCGGGGGCTGGTGCTGGTCATGGACGATGAAGCGGCCATTCGACGCGTGCTCGGGCACATGCTCACGCGTCTCGGCTATGAGCCCATCCTGGCCAGCGATGGGGGCGAGCTGCTCGAGATTGCGCGTAAGCTCGGCAGCCGGCAAAGCGATACGGTCGCGGTGCTGCTAGATCTAACGGTGCCTTCGGGGCTTGGTGGGCGCGAGGTCGTTCCCGGGTTGAGCGAGCTCCTGCCCGCCGTGCCGCTGGTGGCATCGAGCGGATATTCCGACGATCCAATCATGGCAAACCCGACTCATTTCGGCTTCGCACGCAGTTTGCGCAAGCCATTTCTGCTGGACGAGCTCGCCGAGCTACTCTCTGAGCTTCAAGGCGGTGCGCGATGAGCCCAGGGCCGAATAGCGACGCCAGTGATGAGACACGGCCCGCGCCGTCGGTCGACGCACACCAGGCGTTCCAAGCGATCCGCGGCCACACGGCGCTCCGCGAAAGCGACTTTACGGCCGTTTGGTTCAAGTTGCCGCAAGTCCGAAACAGCGCCGCCTACCTCGGCGGCAGCGCGCTGCTGGTGCCGCTCGTCTACTGGCAGAGCGTACGCGGCAACGCGGGGCCGATGCCGTTGCTCGCGATCCCGATCGTTTTCGCAGCCCTCGGCTACGGTTTGCGCCAGGGGCGCAAGCGCTGGGCCGCAGCCGCGCTCACGAGCTCGCGTGGAAATGAAGGGGTCGAGTACCTGTTCGACGAGCAGGGCTTTCACGTCAAAGCGCCGGGCCGCGAAGCGCGCATCGCGTGGGACGTGCTGTATCGCCACCTCGAAACCGAGACGGCCTTCGTGCTGTTCACCACCCCGCAGATCGTGACTGTGCTTCCGAAGCGCGCGTTCGCGGAGGTGGATCAAGAGCGACTGCGGAGCGAGTTCGCTCGACGCATCCCCGTGCACCCGGCCGGCAACATGCGCGCCTTCGCGAAGACGTTCGGCACCTGGCTGCTACTGGTGCTCGCCTTCCTGGTGCTGTGGCAGCTCTTTGGCCAGAAGTGACATTGGATACGGCCGCGGCGAGCCGTGGTAGCGTCGCGAAGTGTCCCCGAGCCGAGACCTGAGCCGACTGCCCGACGGCATCGTGCCCGAACTGCCGCTGACGGCGCTCGCTCCGATGCAGAACATCACCGACGTCGCGTTCTTGCGTACGCTGGCGCACTATGGCCCCCCGGACTACTTTTTCACCGAGTACTTTCGGGTCCACGCACAGTCGCGCCTCGAGCGGCACATTCTCGCAACCATCACTGAGCACGGCAGCGGTCGGCCCGTCTTTGCGCAGTTGATCGGCGAGGACGCCGCGGCCCTCGCTCGCGCGGCGCGACAGCTCTGCGCCTACCCGATCGCGGGCATCGATCTCAATTTGGGCTGTCCGGCGCCGCAGGTTTATCGCAAGAACGCGGGCGGCGGTCTGCTGCGCAGCCCGGAGCGCGTCGACGCCATCCTCGGCGCACTGCGCGACGCCGTGTCGGGGCGCCTGAGCGTCAAAATGCGCATCGGCTTCGATTCGACGCAGCATCTGGACGTTCTGCTCGGATCGATCGAGCGACACGGCGTCGATCTACTGAGCCTTCACGGTCGCACCGTACGCGAGATGTACTTTGGCGGCGTGCACTACGACGTCATCGCTCATGCGGTCGCGAGGCTTGCCTGCCCGGTGCTCGCCAACGGCGAAGTCAGCTGCGCCGACAAGGCGTTCCGCGTACTCGAGCAAACCCAAGCCGCAGGCGTGATGATCGGCCGTCACGCCATCCGTAACCCCTGGATCTTCCGCCAGTGTCGACAGCGCTTCAGCGGCCAGGCCGTGAGCGCACCGACGCTCGCGGACGTGCGCGAGTACGTGGAGCGGCTCTATCGCGCGACCGCTGCGACGCGCGCGCTCGACACCGACGAGCGCGCGCAGGTCTGTAAGCTCAAGAGATACCTGAACTTCATCGCTCTCGGCGTCGACGCCCACGGTGCCTTTCTGCATGCCGTGCGCCGCGCCGAGACCGAATCCGACCTATTCCGTGTTTGCGACGAACACCTGCTTCGCGAACCCGACAAGGTCTTCGCGGACGAGCCTTACCCGGGCCTCATTGCGCGCCCGCGCTGTGAGGCGGAGCCTCAGGGCGGGAAGCCACGCAGCGCGGCTCAGTTGCACTTCGGAAACTGAACGCCGGTATCGACGTTCTGACCTTGCGTGCTGCCAGCCGTGAAGTTGATGGTGCGGTTCGCGATGTCCGTCGCCGAACAGCTCTTACCGTTGATGTCGGCAGAGAAATGCCAGGCGCCGTAACTGGTGCGCGACCCGGTCTGCCCGTTGCAGGTCACCGACGCGATCGGCAGGATCTCGTTCTCGATGAAAATCTCGTTGTTGTTGCCGGGCTTGAGACGCACCTTCACGTTGCCGTTCACCGGACAAGGCACGAATTTCCAGGCCGCCTGGTTCTTGAGCGCTGGGTCACCCTTCACACCCGCCGCACTGGCCGCAGCAGAGCTCAGGTCCAGATGGCCCGTGGGGTTGGCTTTGCAGGGGGGGTTGTTGCTGCCATCGTACGGGCACTCGTCGATGATAGTGACGATGGCGCTGCCGATCTGCACGCACGCCCCACAGCGACTGCTGGTGTTGAAGTCGCTCGAGCTGTTGCCGGGGATTGCCGCGTAGTAGCCAGCGTTGACGATATTGGTGATGTTGTTGTTGCTACCGGTGTAGCCGCAGGCCGTCTGCGGGTTCGGCAGGTCGTAGGTCGTGTAGGTCGGGCTTCCAGGGCCCCACCCCGACGGGAAAGAGCAGCTCGTGCTGGTGCTGCCGCCGCTACTCGTTGCGCCGCCTTTGCTGGCGCCGCCGCTCCCGCTGCCACCACTGGCGGCGCCGCCGCTACCCGTGCTGCCGCCCTTGGCCGCACCACCGCTGCCAGCGCTCCCGCCGCGGCCCGCGCTGCCGCCCGAATTGCTACCGCCCGCACCGTTACCACTCGTACCGCCGCGGGACGCGCCGCCGCTCGAGGATCCAGCGCTGGACGCACCGCCGTTGGACGTGCCGCCGGAAGTGAGAGCTCCGGCGCTGCCCCCTCCGCTCATCTGCGATGCGCCTCCAGCGCCGGTATTGCCGCCATTCGTCGCGCCGCCACTACCGGTACCGGTTCCAGCTGAAGACTGGCCGCCATTGGAAACGCTCCCGCCGTTGGAGACGCTGCCACCATTACCTGGATTGCTCGAACCGCCATTCGACTCGTCGGCGACCGAGTTGGCGTGCCCACACGCAACGACCAATAGGACCAATGAAGCGAGAGGAAAGCAGCTAGTCTGTGAATTCACGGGTAACGCCCTCACAAGGTTTGGGGCCGAGAGTATGCCTCCCAGGGATTACCCCGAGCAAGTCGAGCGCGCTCGAAAGTGCTGCGCGTTCAAAATCAAACGCAATTTTCTTACGCACGGGCGAGCATCTCCACGGGGTGCGGGGCGCATCTCGAACCGCAGCGCATGATTTCGCCTTGGTGTGGGTACTAACCGCTCACCAGCATTCTTCGCAGCGCAGCGCACGCGGCTGAGGTGGCATGGCGCACCCCAAGCTTTGAGACGGGTGAGCGAGCATGTACTACGACCGCGCGGGCGGCTCTGCGGCACTTCTCAATTGTCGGGCGCGCCGAGGCATGCCCAGCGGCTCAGGCGCACGCGCTCCTCGGGGCTGGGGTGAGGCAAGCCCGTGGGAGGCATGGCGCCCCGCTCGATCACGGCGCGAAACCGTGTCCGCTGCGCGTGCAAGACCTCGTAGCGCGTGAAGTCGTGGTCTTCGCCTGCGTCACCCCCTTCGGCGTGGCAGCGCAGGCAGTAGCGCTTCAAGAGCGGCTCGACCTCCGCGCGATAGCTGGGTGCCGCGCCATCGCAGGTGTCGGCGGCGGCGCTCTGAGCGGCCCGAGGGCGCGCGGCCGCAGGGGCACAGGCTCCCCCCGCGACGAGCGCGAGTACCAGCAGCGCACCCAGCAGGAGCTCCCTCGCCCCAATACGACTCACGCAGCTCGCAGGCGCGCTCAAGCGGGCCCCTGCGCGTTCAATCCGAGCTCCGCGACTTCCGGCGTGCCTGCGCGTTCGCGAGCCTGACGATAGCCGAGGCCGTGGTCGCGACTCGTCGGATCCCAAGGCAGCGCGGCCTTCTTTTCCACCGAACCAGGCGCTGGCAGAGGGAAGATCAAGGAGCGCGCAGCGTGGTGCTCGATGTTCCCCGTCTTGAAGTGGTGTTCCTGGTGAATGTGACCGTAAAAGACGGTCGCGCTCGGGTGTTTGGCGATAATCTCGAGCGCTCGAGATCCGTCCGCCGTGGTCCAATCCCAACTCGGGAAGAGCGGAAACAACGGACGATGGGTGAGCACTACCAGCGGCGTCGTTGCCCCGAGCTTCGCGAGGTCCTGAGCCAGCCATTCGAGTTGGGCATCGCCGATGACGGAGCCCGGCGCCGACACATTGTCGAGCATGACGAAGTGCACGCCCTTGTGGTCGAAGACGCCATGTGTTTCGCCGATCACTTCGCGAAAGGCGGCGCCGGCATCGGGCCCGGCGTCATGTTCACCGGGCAAGTAGTAGCGCTTTGCCACTTTGAGATCGTCCACGATCGAGCGAAATTCCTGGAGACGACGGCGACGAACTGCATCATCGTCAGTCGTGTGGCTAAGGTCACCCGTGAACACGATGAAATCGGGATTTAGCGATGAGGCGTTGATCTCCTGAACCGCTCGTTTGAGAGTGACATCCGCCTCGGGGTTATTGGCGCCGCTGTAGCCCCAGTGGGTATCGCTGAGCTGCAAGAAGACGAAGTCTTCGAGCGCCGAGTGCGCTTCGGCTCCAGGCGGGGCGTTGGTCGCAGGGCTCTGAGGCGCGGGCGTGGCCGCGCTACTGCAGCCGACCAAGCCGGAAACCGAAACCACGCCGCCGATGCTGAGCAGCTTGATGAGCTCGCGCCGCTCGATGCGCTGGTTTCCGAGATTGACGTGAGGGCTAGGCTTCATGCCCGTTCAACGCCAGAACCCAAGATCGGTTCCGTCCGCCCACCGAATTTCACGTGCGACCCCACACGGAAAGTGCGCATTTCGCCTGCGACGACTGAGCCAGAGCGCGCAATGCGGCGTGGCACGCGGAACGCGGCGGCCTACGCCCCTATTGCAAGATCGGCGACAGCGACGTCACGCACAAGTCGAAGGATTGAGCCGAGAGCATAGGGACGAGCTGAATCTGCACTTCAAGGAGACTAGTCGGATCCGGGTGGGCCCCCGCGTTTGGCACATTCCAGGAGCTCGGCACCAGCGCGTCCGCGATGGTCGCCTCGTAGGTTCCCGAAGTCGCAGCGAGGACCACGAAGGGAACCGGGTTCGCCCCGCTTAGGGAGTCTTTGAACCCAACGCGTAAGTAGAAGTTGTTCGCCTGGCCACTGAGGGATACGCGAAAGCCCTTCACTCCGTGGCTGGTGGCATTATACGGAGCCTCGCCACTCGCGGTGACGTTGAGCCCCAAGGTGATCTGCGCGCCCCAAGCTGCAGCGTCTATCCGGCTGGCGGTCGTTCCGCTGAGGCACATGCATTTGCCTGCGACGTACGGGGGACCAGCCGAGCTACAGCCGGCGTGCGTGATACCATCGTCGGCGCAGCCCCAAGTCCCCTGAATGCCGACGTCGTTGCATTCGGCCGCCACGACACCGGTCGCATCGATCGGCAACGTGGCAAGGTTTCCGTTCGTGCAATTCGATGCCGTGACACCGCCGGCCCCGCCGTTGGCGCTCCCTGCGTTCGAGGGCGATGGTTCGCCACCGGCCCCACCTGCCGCTGTATCGCCGCCTGCGCCCCCTGCAGCGCCGTGACCGGACGCACCAGCGGCCGCGTCGCCCCCTGCGCCAGAAACCGAGGGCGCACCAGCGCCGCCCGCGCCTGAGAGCGAGGACGCATTGGCGCCACCCGTTCCGCCAGCCGCTCTCGTTCCTCCGCTTCCTCCACTGGCCCTAGTTCCCCCAGCGGCTCCGGTTGATATGCCTCCGCTGCCATCAGCACTGGACGAGCCCGCAA
>JAEUAF010000925.1 GCA_019695485.1 Sorangium sp. | reverse complement strand
TGCCGCTGCCGGGCGTCAAATTGCTGCACCTCGAGCCTGGTCCGCGCATTCGTGGCGCGGACGCCGGCCTCGTTCAGATGCAAGCGGGTCTCCACTTTCCGGAGCATCGACACTTGGGTGAGGAGCGCACGCTGATCTTGGAGGGCGAGCTTCGCGAATCGAGTGGCGAGCATCGGCGCCCGGGAGACTTCGTGACCATGGCAGGCGGCTCGTCGCACGCGTTCGAAGTCCTGCCTGGCCAACGGCTGATCTACGCGCTCGTGCTGTTCGATGCGGTTTTGATTGGGGACCAGAGATTCCCCGCATAAGGCGCAGCGGGCGGCCGCGGAGTTTCCGCGGCTTGGCCGCGCGCGTCGCTCCCACCCGTCTCAGCGAGACGGCACGCCCCAAACGACGTACACGCGGCCAGCGCCGCCGTCGGCTGTATCATCCCCGATCGCAAAGTCGCCGAACCCGTCGCCGTTGGCGTCACCCAACATCGCGATCGACGTCACGCTGCCCGCGGACGCGGCGCGCACCGAAAACCCCGCAGCACCTAGCGCATCGACGCGCAGATCCGGAAGGCCCGCGGCGTTGCCGTAGACCAAATAGGCGCGCCGACTATCCGCGAACAACAGATCCGACAGGCCGTCTCCATCGACGTCGGTGCCTCCAGCGACGTAGGTGGGGCGGGCATTCGCCGCGAACCCGCTCACTACCGAGCCTTGAGCCAGCGTCGATGGCGGCCCCAGCACGACCATGCAGGCAGCCGAGCCATCACAGTAGGTCAGGTCCGCAGTCCCGTCGCCATTGATGTCCGAAAGCCCGGCCACCTCCGCGCTGCCGGTCGCGCCACGCGCCAGCAACCAGCCGCCGTGGCTGCCGTCCAAACCCAAACTACCGACGTCGACTGGAAAGCTCGAACCGCCGCGCAGCAGCGCGATACTCGAAGCGGAGCTCGCCAAGACGTCCGCTGCGCCGTCGCCATCGATGTCCGAGACGCCGGCCGCGGCCAGCGGGAAACCGTCGTCGGCGATGGCGCCGTGGATGTGGAGGCCTGGCGTGCCAGTCACTGTATAGCTTCCCGAGAGCCCCTTGCCGCCAAAGAACACGTGCAACCAGCCGTAGCTTTGGTTCTGCGAGGACACGAGCAGGTCTGCGACGCCATCGCCATTCACATCGCCAACGCGCCGCACCACCCGCCCGACTTCGAAGTTTGCAGAGTCTCCGCCGAGGATATATCCACCGCTCGCCGGTAACACGCTGCGCGGAGTGAGGCTCGCGCCGGACACCACGTAGGCCCTTCCATCCGCGCCGCTCGCGCCGACGGCGATGTCAGGCACGCCGTCGACGTCGACGTCGCCGAGACCGGCGACCGAGACGCCTAGCGCCTCGCCGGCTCCTGCCACTAAGGAAACGAAGCGCTTTTCTTTGGAGCCGGCGGCCAGCGGCTCGAGATCGATCGAGTCCAGATCGGCTTTGCCAAACGCGACGTACGCCGCGCCGTCACCGCCCTTCGCGAGCGGCGCGCCCACCACCAGATCTGCGCGCCCGTCGCCGTTCACGTCGAACGCGCCATCGAGCGCCCCGCCGAGCCCCTCGCCTCCGGTACCGTAGAGGACATAACCGCCGATGCCGTCGACGATCGCGTCAAGCTCGATGTCGCTCGGCACGACGTGGATTTGAACGTGCGCCGACTTGCTCACTCCGGCGAGATTCTTGGCGGTGTAGTCGAAGCGGTAAGTCCCAAAAAAGCGCGGCGCCGGACTGAAATGAAATGATCCGTCCTTGCCCACGCTAAGCTCCCCGTCGAACACGCGCGGACGCAGCGGGTCGAGGTTCGCCCAACTGCTCACTTGCAGGTTCACGGGGCTGTCATTCGAGAGCAGGCCCGCGCTCGCGTCGCGGTAGAGCTCGACACCCTGCAGCACGTAATAGGTGTCGTCGCGCAGGTCGGGGGGCGACACGTTGTTCATGTCCCCAGCCAGACCCCCGCTGCCCCCGACGTTGACGCCACCGCCGCCAAACGGCGAGCTGCCCGCGCTACCCGCACTGCCGCCGCCGCCGACTGCCGCGTCCACGTCAAAGTGCGACAGCACGCAAGCGCTCGTCGAAACCAGCGCCACCGCGTTCGCGAGCAGCATCAAGGAAAGCCGTCGCGGCGTGGTCAAAACGCGCCCCACACGCCAACGCCACGCGCGCTCAGAGTGGCGCCGAGCGCGCCGATGGGGCGCGGTCGCGATGCCCGCAAGCTAAGGTACAATACGACGCCGCCTGCGATCAAAGCCGCACCCGAGACCAGCCCAACCGTCGCAATCGTCTTCTTGGACTCGTACGCCTCCACATCGGCGCGCAGGCGATATGGGCAGTGCCCGCCGGGACACGCATCGAACAGCGATGACTGATCGCTCGCGGCGAGCGCACCGAATACCCCCCCGGTCAGCAGGGCCGCGCCGCCGACGCCGAGCGCCACATAGGCAAGCACCCGGCGCGCGCTGCCCCCGCTGTGCGGCTCGAGCCGCTCGTCGCGCGATCGCGCTCGCAGAGCGGCGTCGGACGGCAGCAGCCGTGGCGATTCGGGGGGCGCGTCGAACACCAAGCGCAGCGCCCGGGTCTCGCCCTCGCCAAGTTCGACGCTGGCCTCGGCCACGCGCTGTCCCCAGGCACCGCGCGCCCGCGCGAGGCCTGGATTCACCGCGCGCGGCGCGCCCAAGAGACCGGCCGAAAGCGGCTGACCGTTGAGATCCACCTGTACTTCGGCGGCCGGAGCGCCCTGCACCACGACCACGACCTGAGGAACGCGGCCCACGAGCTCCTGACGCTCGAGCTTGGCGTCACGGCGCGCAGACCAATCGCGTGAGGACGCATCGGAAGCGAGTGGCTGGTCGGCGAGTTCCCGGTAGCGCTCCAGCGCCTCGACGAGGCGATTCGCCCGCGCAAGGCTGCGCGCAACCCACAGCCCGACGATCGGCGAGCGATCGAGCTCAAACGCGCGGTCGAAGCGATCCGCAGCCCCCGCGTAGTCTCCTGTTTGCCAGAGCTGATTGCCTTCCAGCCACAACTGGCGCGCGGGCCCCGACTGCGGCCCCTCGAGCGCCTCGGCGTGCAGCTCCCCAGCACGGAAGGAAAGCCACAAGCAGAGGCCGAACATCAGCGCGACCGAGCGCCGAAACCTGGACCCACTTCGCGGCGCAAGACGGCCCTTTCGAGCGCGTTCTGAGCGACCGGCGAGGGAAGGCTCGTTGCGCATTCGTTGGCCCGACAGACTAGCAGGCTCCCCGAGCCTGTGCCTCGCTACTTGGGGGCCCGCGCAATCGTGATCTCGAGGACGGCGCCGCCCGCCCGCTCAGTCATCACGTGAGTCGGGGCCACGTTCGAGCGCAGGGTCAGCACGAGGTCCACCCGAGGCATCACGACGTCGGCCTTCTTGCGAGTCTTGCCCTTCGAGCGGGAAGCGTGGGGGACGACGAGCCGTGCGCTCAATAGATCCGAGGAGAAACCGCTCGTGATAAGTGGATTCTTGTTATTTTTGAGGGCCACGCGCGCTCCCTCGAGCTGATACACCACGCCGTCCTTCTGCTTGACGACCGTGACCGGCACCTTGGCCGAAAGCTCGACGAAGAGCAGGGCGCGGCCATCCGCCAGCATTCGGAAACCGGTGAACGTGATGTTCGAAAGACCGGGGTCGGCGACCTTCTTGGGCTTGGCGCGCCCGCCTCGAACAGCCGCGAGCGGCACGGCGAACGCCTCTGGCGGGCAGAGCGGCACGCTACTCAAGGCCGCCAGCCAAAGGCTCACGCGAGCCGCCAAGCCGCGTCGTGACCGCGCACTCGCCGCAAAAGGATTGAACATGTCGGGTCGCCGATTCTGAGCCGAGACGCCCCGGAAGGGAAAGAATCGGGCGACGCCCGACGTTGGCCGTTCGGCCAACAGAGGCGGCCCATCCCTCAACCCTTTTCGTCGGGCTTCACGCTGAGCTGGAGCTCCGTCCCCGCCCGGAGCAGGCTGAGTTCGCGCTCGACGCCCACGGAATCCCCCCCGAGCAGCCCCTCGAGGTCATCGACCCGCGAGAGTGGGTCGCCCCCGAAAGCGAGCATCACGTCTCCCAACAGCACCCCCGCGCGCTCGGCCGGGCTCGCCGGTTGAACCGAAAGTACGATCAACCCAAACTCGCGCCCGAGCCTCTCGGCGAGGGGCCTGGGGAGCCGCACCGGTTGCAAACCAACGCCGAGGTGTCCGCGACTCACGCGTCCGCGCTCGCGAATGAGCTCGACCACCCGCAGCACACCGGCAATCGGCAGCGCAACGAGCGCGCCCCTGGCGAGGGCCAGGCTGTTGATGCCGACGAGGTCGCCGTGCGCGTTGAGCAGCGCGCTGCCGGCAAGTCCCGACACCGCTGCGATGTCGGTCTCGACATACCGATGGACGGCCGCAGCACCGCTCAACTTCCACTCGCCGAACACGGAACTCACGAAACCTGGCCGCGCGCTCGAGCGCTCTCCGCTTCGGCCGAGGGCGACGACGAACTCACCGAGCGCGAGCGGCGAGTTTGCCTGCGCGATGAGCGGAAGCTCATCGTCGACGCGAAGCACCGCGAGATCCGCGCGCGCATGCACGCCTAGGCACTCAGCGCGCAGCCGCTTGCCAACCGCCGCAACCTCCACTGTTTCGCCGCGCTCCACGCCATGGGCGGACGTCACCAGCAAGTCGGAGGCCACCACGACGCCGCTAGCGGCACAATGCTGGGGCCCCAAGACCGACACGACGCTCGCCTGGGCCGCCGCTACCAGCTCTCGGACTGCTTCAGAAACCATGCTTAGGGTCGTCATTGCTCTCGTCTCCAGAGGAGAGAAACTAGGTCGCAACTGCCGGCTCTGAAACTCGCGGATCGGATGGCAGACCCTGCCCATCCGGGTGGGGCGCGAGAAATTCTGAAGGCGGTCCTTTACAAGCGGAGCACACGACTTACGTTCCACGGACAATGTTGGCTCTCACCTTGGCAGCAGCGATCGTCGCCGAATCCGCGCTGGTGCGCAGTGGGTTGTCCTCGATTCTCGGCACCTCCACCCACATCAAGGTCGTCATGGAGGGCACCCCCGGGGAAGCCAAAGCCTTCCGCGCGGAGGGGGTTGACGTCGTCGTGTGCGACGTAGCGGACGGCACACCCGGCGCGGTCGCGCTCGAGAACGCGCCGAAGGGCATCCCGATTCTGGCGTTAGTCGGTTCGAAAGATCGGACGCGGGAGATGGTGCGGGCGGGCGCGCGCGGCGTATTGACGCGCGACGCGGCGGGCGAGCGCTTGTGCGCGGCCTCGATCGCAGTGGCTGCCGGCCTGTGCACGTTGGACGATCAGACGTTGGCTGGCCTGGTGTCCCCGAAATCCGGGAGCCCCAGCGCTGACGTGCTCACCCCGCGTGAGCACGAAGTGTTGGAGCTGCTCGCCGAGGGCCTGTCCAACAAACTGATTGCGCTGCGCCTCGAAATCAGTGAGCACACCGCGAAATTTCACGTCAATTCGATCTTGGACAAGCTCGAGGCCGACACCCGTACCGACGCTGTCGTGCGCGCGGCACGCTCGGGCATGCTCACCATCTGAGCGTCACAGCACGCGCTTACAGCTCGTGAACGAAGAAGCGCGTCGGTGGCGCCACGCTCTCCGCGAGCGTCACATTGTGGCGATGGTGCGTGAAGAGCAGAATCTGGATTCGCGCTGAAAGCTCGCACAGAACAGCGAGCGCAGCGCGCGCCCCCTCTTCGTCGAAGTGAATCAGCACGTCGTCGAGCACCAGCGGAAGAGGCTCCGCGTGCTCGAGATAGCGCTCGAGGCTCGCCAACCGCAGCGCAAGGTAGAGGTGGTAGCGCGCCGCCTCGTTCAGACCTTCGACGCCGACCTCGAGATCACTAGCACGCACCGCGACGATCGTGCGCTCCTCGCGCCCGAGCCGGAGCGCGCGGTAGTCGCCGTGCGTGAGCCGCGCAAAGAGCTCCGTGGCGCGGCGCAAGACCGGGCCCTGATTTGCTTCGCGGTAGCGCTCGATCTCCTGCGACAACAGCACTTCGCAGAGCTTCAATTTGGCCCAGCGCTCCGAACGCGAAACCAGGGCGGAGGCGAGCGCCCGCTCTTCCTCGGCAGCGTCGGCCGCGCTGGTGTCCGAAAACATCTCGAGCCCTGCTTGGAAGCG
>JAEUAF010000911.1 GCA_019695485.1 Sorangium sp. | reverse complement strand
GGCCCTACGCCGAGCTGGGTCGAATCGTCGACCTGGCCTGGCCTCACCATCGTCACCTCCAAGGACGACGCCAAGCTGAAACTCCAAGGCGTTGCCCCCGCGAGCGGCGCGTACCTGGCCTGGCTCGGCGGAGTCCCTGACAATACCTGGGATCACCATCGCGTGATGCTGACCCAAACCGTCAGCATCCCTGCCGCCGCGTCCGCTGTGACGCTATCGGGCCAGCGCTGGGTCACGACCGTCGAAGATCCGAGCGACGTGTTCGACGTAGCCTACCTCCAGCTCAGCGATGCCGATGACAACGTGGTCTGGCTGGCCACGAGTTTTTCGAACCAGAGCGTCAGCAGCGGTTGGGTTGCGTTCAGTGCGTCGACCACGGATCTCGATCTCGTGCGCGGGCGTACGTTGACGTTCGTCGCCTATTCGAACACCGATCCCGCAAAAGAGACGAGCTTCTTCCTCGATTCGCTGCGGCTCGTCGCGACTTGCGGCCGCTAAAATCAGCGGACCCAGACGCGAAAATTCGCGTGGTGCCCGCTCGACCTCGTCGTTTTCTCGAAGCCCGCGCGCGCGGGCAGTGCCGCGCTCACTGCTCGACGATGAACTCGACGCGGCGGTTCTTGGCGAGGCTGTCCGGGTCGTTGCCTTTGACGAGCGGCCGATCGGGGCCGTAGCCCGCAGCGGTGAGTCGCTCTGGCTTCACGCCGCGGTTCACGATGTACTGCCGCACGGAAGCCGCGCGCTCGCGGCTAAGCTGCATGTTGAGCTCGTGCGTGCCGGTCTCGTCGGTGTGACCTTCGACGCGCACGCGCTTGATGCTCGGGTTCGCCTTCATGGTTAGCGCGACCTGGTTCAAAATCGAGTTCGACTCTTCGTCGATCTCGGCGGAGCCCTTCTTGAAGCGAATGTTCTCGAGGATTCGAATGCGCCCGTTCTCGACGATCACGCGCGCTGGCCCCTCGTCGGGGCAGCCGTCGTCGTCCTCGAAGCCGTTGATGGTTTCCTTGGCGTTCGGGCAACGATCTTCGCTGTCCGGGATGCCGTCGACGTCGCCGTCTTCTTCCGGGCAGCCGTCGTCGTCCTGCACGTGGTCGCGATCTTCGGCGACGGTTGGACACCGGTCGCGGCCATCGGGCACGCCGTCGTGATCGGAGTCGTGCGAGGTCGGCGTGTAGCGGATTCCCGCAAAGAAGCGGAAAACCGGCACGCCGTAGCCCGGCAGTAGGCCGATGCCCGGCCCTGCGCTGATTTCCCACTCGTCGCTCGGGTTCACCTTCACGTAAGGAAACGCCTCGAGCGGCGCTTCTTCGCGGTTGGTCCGAACCAACCCGAGCGCGCCGAGCAACTCAGCCCCGATTTCGACCTTGCCGGCGTCCCCGCCGAAGCGATAGCCGATCGCGGCGCCATACGTGAATTCGCTGGCAGCGTGCACGTTGTAAAACAGCGTGCCCTGGCGCAGCAGCACGCCCGCGTTGGCGCCGAGTCGCAGGCCGCCCGCGTAGCGATGATCGGCGACCAAGCGCGGCGCGAACACCACGTTGCGCGCGCCGCCCGCAAAGTCGCCCGCATGAGTTGGGAGCCGGAGCTCGCCGACGATGCCCAGCCCAAAGCCGTTGCGATCGTCCATTAAGCGCAGCTTCGGCACCAGCCTGAGATCGCCGAGCCCGGCGGACGAGGGCGCGTAGTCGCCGGTTTGCGCCAAGAAGAAGGGCAGATCGACGCCGAGCGCGAACGGCTCGGCGAGCGTCACGCTTGCCAACGCGTCGAAGCCGAGTCGCCCCGCGACGAATTGCCGCGACACATTGTCCGCGCCGTTCACGGCGATCAACGTGTTGCGCGCGTAGTTCAGGAACAGCCCGAACTCCCAGCGATCCTCCGGCATGCGCACGCCGCTACCCTCGAGGTTGACGAACCCATCATGGGTGACGGCGGGCTTGAAGCGCTCAGCGTCGAGGTTGCTCTCCTGCGCCCACGCGCCCCGCGGCCCGAGCGCGACGAGCAGCAATGCGCCCGCGCTGAGCGGCCCGAGCCGACGGCCACGTCGCGGCACGGCGCGCCGGGCGGGATCGCCGACCACGGAATAGGAAGCGGGGCCTGTCGGAGTCTCTCGGCGGAGTAGCATCGGATCTCTTCGCTAGTACGTGGGCAGCGCGGCTCGGTCCACGGCTCGCCCTCTTGGACTTCAAGCTCGCGGTCTCTGGCTCGGTCGAGCGCGCCGCAACAACCCGAGCGCGACGGTCAGAAACAGCACCAGTAGCGAAGAGTCATGACGGCTCGGCGATAGGCCGCAGTGAAACGCTCCGCCTTCGACCTTCTCGTCCGCGTTGAGCGTGGGCGGCAGACTGCCCGGGCCGCTCTCCGGAATGCAGCGCCCGGTCGGCGCGCAACGGTAGCCGGTGGCGCAATCGTTGGCTGCGGCGGAACATGCGCTGCAGCGCCCGGCGTTGCACACCAGATCGCCGCACGTGGCCGCAGTGGTGCAGGTTCCCGCGGGGCGCGCCACGCACCAGCCGTTCGGCGAACACTGCGCGTCCGCGGCGCAGTTGGCGTCGCTGTTGCAGGGCGGCGGGATCACGCAGCGGCGCGCGACACAAATCCCCGAGAGCGGACAGTCGACGTCGCTGGTGCAACCCGGCACGACCACCACGTCCGGCACGCGGTCAGCGTTGCGGTCAGGGGGCACGCAGGCCACGCGACCGTCCACGTTCACATCTTGCCCGCCCGCCGCGCCCGTCGGGTTGACGGTGCGAACGAATACGTTCGCGGCACACGCCTGCGCGATCCCCAACAAATCGGAGCGCAGCGAGGCCTGGACGTAGCCATGCTCGGCCGCGCCCAGCAAAATGGGGTCGATAGCGCGCCCGGATTCACCCGCGCTGTCGGCCGCGTTCAGATTTTGGGGCGCGAACACGCGGGCCGTTTGGTCCCACGCCCAAAGCCGGATCATCGTGCCGTCGCCGTCTAGCGCGACGACCGCGTCGTACCCGCCTCCGGTTGGATCCGCGGGCAGCGCGGGATCCAACTCGGCGCCGGTTGCGTTACCGCCGGTTCGAGTATTTCGATCCGAGTCGACGAACACGAACGCGACGAGGTCCGTCGCAGTGGCCGTAGCGTCTGAGGCGTACAGGCGCACCCAGAAGCGCGTGTTGTCGGTAGCTGTGTACACGGTGCGGATGTCGCGCGCTTGCTCGGCGCGGCTGAAGACGCTGAGCCCGTCGCCGGCGATGTCTTCAGCGCCGTAGGGCCAACCGGTCTCGCCGGTGGCATCCACGGCCGCAATTTCGGTCGCCGAGGGAAGGTCGCGGTTCAGCGACCACGCGGCTGCTGCCGATCCCGGGCATGCACAAACGCCCAGTACCGTGCAGAAAAGCCTGGCAAGCGGACCGCGCGGCCGCCACGCAAAGGCGCTCATCTCGCTCGCGAGCGTAGTCCCGCCCCGGGGCGGGATGCAAGGGTGAGGCGCACTTTGGGTCCGCCAATTTGGTGGAAGCGCGCTCGGTATGGTCTCCGAACGTCAGTTTTTTTTAGCGCTTCAGATCTTTCGCCCGCGGGTCTGCGTCCAAACGCTTGTCGGCGCGAGTGCGCGTCCAAACGCATGTCCGCGCAACCGAAAGCTCGAGTTCTCGTTGAAAGGGAAGTAGCGCGTGGCATCCGTTTCTCGTCGTGGCCTCTTCGTTCTCGCCGCTGTGACCGGGTTGCTACTAGCGGCGAGCGCGACGGCGGAACATCCCTCCTATCGTGAGCGCCCCGAGCCGAGCGTCGAGATCGAGGACGCGCGCGGTTTTGCATTGTCGCACTTCGTCCACGCTGGGCAGATGTTCGTGCTCGGTGAGCCGGGTGAGCGCTACGCCATTCGCATCGACAACCCGACGGGTGAGCGCATCGAAGCCGTGCTGACCGTCGACGGCCGCGACGCGATTTCGGGTCGGATCGGTGACTTCCGCGCCCGCGGCTACGTGGTGCCGGCGGGTGGCTCGATCGTCGTGGATGGCTTTCGCCGTAGTTTGGATGCGGTGGCGACATTTCATTTTTCGGAGCCCGCACAGAGCTACGCCGCGCGACGCGGCACGCCCGAGAACGTTGGCGTGATCGGAGTCGCGTTCTTCCGCGAGCGACCGCCCTCGCCCGCGCTGCCAAGGCGACGTCGCCTTCCATCGCGCGACGACACCTCTTCCGAATCGGTCGAGCACTCGTGGCGAGAGTCGCGCGATGCGCTGCCGAGAGCGCCCTCAGCCGCCGAGCGGGCCGCGCCCAAAGCCGCGCGACGGGAAGAGCCTGCGGCGGACACTAGCGGTTCGGAACGGCGTGATGCTGCGCGCCGCTCACAAGGGGGCCGCGGCGAGTCTCAGGAGGCGCGTTCGCCCTGGCGGCAGCGCGAGTTCGAGTCCGCGGCGCCTCGCGGGCGCGTCAACAATCTCGGTACGGAATACGGCGAGTCGCGCCAGAGTGCGGTCGTGGAAGTCGGCTTCGAGCGCCGCTCGCCGCAGCCTGAGCGCGTGCTGACGATTCGCTACGACGACGCCGACGGATTGTGGGCGCGTGGCATTGACGTTCGGGGCGCGACCGACCCGGCTTGGGCTGAGCCGCAGGCCTTTCCGAACAACCGTTTCGCTGAGCCACCGCCGCCCGCCGTCTGGCCTGATTTAATTCAAGGACGCTGATCCGAACCGCCGGCGCGGAGCCACTCCCTGAGTGGCAACGAATTTTCATTCTCAAGACGATTCGGTGACGCGAAGTCGCAACGTGGGGCCACTACTGGATTCGTTAGCGCAGCTTGGCAACGGGGCGGCGACCCCTCGCTAAGTCGTCTTGAAGCTAAAAATGGCTGGGTTTGTCCGCCCGGCCCCCGCTGGGCGTTGCTGCGCGCGGTCGCGGTGTGCCTTCGAAGTGAATGGAAAGGGTCTTAATGATGCGTCGAGTTCTCTGTTTGGTGACTGCGGTAGCGAGCCTGGGCGCGGCGGCCGGGTGCTCGAGTTCTAGCGACGCCGGCGGTACCGGCGGCTCGACTCAGAGCGGCACTGGCGGCGCCAGCCAGTCGGCTCAAGGCGGCGCGCTCACCACTGGGACCGGCGGCGCCGTGGCGACAGGGAACGGTGGTGCGGTGGCTACAGGAACAGGCGGCGCGGCTCAAGGTAGCGGCGGAGCCAGTGCTACCGGTGGGGCCTCGACGGGGACCGGCGGTGTCACCAATCCGATGAGTGGTGGTTCGACCAGCGCTGGAGCCAGCGCAACCGGCGGCTCATCGACAACGAATGGCGGTTCGACAAGCGGCGGTTCGACAAGCGGCGGCGGCACCGCGCGCGGTGGGCCACGGCTAGCGGTGGGACGAGCAGTGGCGGCGCGACCGGCGGTGGAGCGGCGAACGGCGGTTCGAGCGCGGTGGGCGGCTCTACGGCAACCACCGAGAAGTTCAGCTTCTTCGTGACAAGCATCGGTGCGATGCGCC
>JAEUAF010000581.1 GCA_019695485.1 Sorangium sp. | reverse complement strand
GAGCGGGAACTGGGGCCGGGACTGGAGCGGGAGCTGGGGCTGGAGGGAGAGCAGGCTGCGCGCGTTAGGCTGACGAGGGCGCGTCAGCGAGTACTGAAACGCCGGTTGGGAGCAACGGCGACTCGCGCTGGGATTGGGCGGTGAACGGGACGGGCTGAGATTGGGCCGCTGGCGGCACCCCTCACGGATTTGGCTTTGCACCCTTATCTTTTGTCTAGCGCGGTCGCTCCGCGGGCTGGCTAGGCGAGGAGGTGCGTCGTGTCGGATTCGGTTGCACAAGTATTGGTCATCGATGACGACGACCCACTGCGCGTGGCCTTGGTTCGAGCGCTGAGTCACGCGGGATTCGATGTGACAGCGGCGGAAGAATCCAGCCTCGCGCTCGAAGTCTTGCGGCGTGGGCGCCGCTTCGATGCGATTCTGACCGACTTGTTCATGCCCGGCGTCGAGGGCGTGGAATTCTTGCGCGAAGTGCGCGCGCTCGATCTCGACGTGCCCTTGATCGTGCTGACCGGTCATCCGAGCCTGGAAACCGCGATCGCGACTGTTCGCTACGGCGGCTTTCGCTACCTCGAAAAGCCAATAGACCTGACGTCGCTTCTCGACGCCGTGCGAGAAGCGACAGCCATGCACCGCTTGGCGGTGCTCAAGCGCCGTGCGCTCGAGCTCTATCAGACGGAGGGCTGGTTGCTTGGTGATCGCGCGGGGCTCGATGCGCACTTCGAGCACGCGCTCGACAAGCTCTGGCTCGCCTATCAACCCATCGTAGATTGGCCGAATCGCCGCATTTTTGGCTATGAAGCGCTGGTGCGTTCGTCGGAGCCGACGCTCGCCACTCCAGGGCTCTTGTTCGACGCCTCAGGGCGCCTCGGCAGAGTGCGCGAGCTCGGCCGGCGCGTTCGAGGGCTGCTAGCGGCAGACGTGGCCCGCGCCCCGGCGGACGCCGTGCTGTTCACGAATTTGCACGCCGCGGATCTGAACGACGAGGAGCTCTTCGCGAAGGACACGGCGCTGGCGCGCTTTGCGTCGCGCATCGTGCTCGAGGTTACCGAGCGGAGCTCGCTCGACAGCGTGGGCGACGTGCGTGGGCGAGTCGCTTGCCTGCGAGAGCGCGGCTTCCGGGTCGCAGTGGACGACCTTGGCGCCGGCTACGCGGGCCTCTCGAGTTTCAGCCAGCTCGGGCCCGACATTGCCAAGCTGGATATCTCGCTAGTGCGCGGCGTGGACGCGAGCTCGCGGAAGTCCAGCATCGTGCGCTCGATGATCAGCGTGTGCACCGAAGAGCTCGGCACCGGGCTCATCTGCGAGGGGGTCGAGACTGCGGGGGAGCGCGACGCGCTTTCCGAACTCGGGGCCACTTTACTGCAGGGTTACTTGTTCGGGCGTCCAGAGCGCGAGTTCCAGCACTTGCCGCTCTAATCTTCGTTCGCGCGTTCCACCATTTTCAGAGCCCTCCGCAATGTGCGAGGCTCGCCGGCATGTGGAGTCGTGCTGCTTGGTTCGTGCTGCTCAGCGTCGCCGCCGGTTGTGCCGGGAGAGCGCCACTCGCGCCGAGCGCGCCCGCCGCGCCGACGCCTGTCGCGAGCGCCAGCAGCGCGGCCGCGCCGAGCCCGGCAGCCGAGAGGCCCGTGCGCGAGCGGCCCGAGTGGGATTCGTACCTCGCCGCCGAGCGCGTGTCCGGCACGATTGCGATCTACGACACCGCGGACGGGAGCCTGTCTTGCAGCAACGTCGCGCTCTGCAAACGCCCCATGATCCCCGCGTCCACCTTCAAAATCGCAAATAGCATGATCGGGCTCGAGACCGGCGTGGTCGACGACGCGGAGAGCGTGCTGCCCTGGGATGGAGAGGTGTATCCGGTGGCGGCGTGGAATCAGGATCTCACGTTGCGCGCGGCGATCCGTGTCTCCTGTGTGCCCTGCTATCGCGCGATTGCGCGCAAGGTCGGGGCCGAACGCATGCAGGACTGGCTGAACCGCCTGGATTACGGCAATCACGACATGAGCGGTGGCGTCGACAAATTCTGGCTGAGTGGCGGCCTGCGCGTGACAGCGCTGCAGCAAATCGATTTTCTGCGACGTTTCGCCGAAGAAAAGCTGCCGATCTCGAAGCGCACCCAGGAAATCGTGCGCGATATCATCACGCTCGACGTCGGACCGAGCCACGCGTTGCTCGGCAAGACCGGCTTCAATTCGCCGCCGGAGTTCCCGGAGTACACGGCTTGGTTCGTGGGCTTCGTGGAGCTGTCCGCGCGGCGCGTCTATTTCGCGACGCTGATCACCGGCACGGAAGCCGGCGTCGATGCGTTGCCGTTGCGACGCCGCGTCACCGAAGCGCTGCTGCGCGCGCTGCAAGTGCTGCCCGCCGACGCCACGCGCTCCAGCGAATGACCGCTCGCCGTCGCGGGTTCAGCGCTCAGGGCTGGGCCCGCGTGACGGGTCACTTGCCAGTGAGCAGGCTTGCGCGCTGATATTCGCGGTTCAAGCGGGCGATGTGCTGAAGCCCGATGTTTTTCGGGCACTCCGCCGAACAAGCGCCGGTGTTGGAACAGGCGCCGAAGCCCTCTTCGTCCATCTGCGCGACCATCTTCAGCACGCGCGCTTCGCGCTCGACGCGGCCCTGAGGCAGCATTGCCAGGTGCGAGACCTTGGCAGCGACAAACAGCATGGCCGAGGCGTTCTTGCACGCCGCGACGCAGGCCCCGCAGCCAATGCAGGCGGCCGCATCGAACGCTTCGTCCGCGTCTGGCTTGGGCACCGGGATACAGTTCGCGTCTTGGGCTGCGCCCGTGTTGACGGAGACGAAGCCGCCGGCCGAAATGATGCGATCGAAGGAGGATCGATTGACCACCAAGTCCTTGATCACCGGAAAAGACTTGGCGCGCCAGGGCTCGATCACGATGGTGTCCCCGTTGCGGAAGGCGCGCATGTGAAGCTGGCAGGTCGTGCCGCGTTCCGGCCCGTGAGGTCGCCCGTTGATGACCATCGAGCAGGCGCCGCAGATCCCCTCTCGGCAGTCGTGGTCGAAGGCCACGGGGACCTCACCCTGCTCGATCAGCTGAAGATTCAGCAAATCGAGCATCTCCAGGAAGGAGCTGTCGGTGGAGACGCCGTCGAGCTTGTAGGTCACGAACGCGCCCGCATCCGTGGCGTTCTTTTGGCGCCAGATCTTGAGCGTGAGGTTGAGGGTGCTCTCTGACATTTCGGTTACCTTGCTTTGCCGCTCGTCGTCCGTCGCGCCTACTTGTAGCTGCGCGCCTGAACTTTGATGTTGTTGAACGTGAGCGGCTCTTTGTGCAGCACGGGCTTTTCGTCGGGCCCGCCGTACTGCCAAGCGGCCACGTAGGAGAAGTCGGCGTCATTGCGCAGCGCCTCGCCCTCCTCGGTCTGAAATTCTTCACGGAAGTGTCCGCCGCAGGATTCTTCGCGGTGGCGCGCGTCGATGCACATCAGCTCCGCGAGCTCCATGAAGTCCGCGATGCGGAGCGCCTTCTCGAGCTCGACATTGAGCTCGTTGGCGTCGCCCGGAATGCGCGCCTTCTTCCAGAACTCTTCACGAATGCCGCGGATGTCGGAGATGGCCTTGTCGAGGCCCGCGCTGTTTCGCGCCATGCCGCACTGGTCCCACATCACTTTGCCGAGCTCGCGATGGAACTTGTCGACCGGCGTCGGCCCGTCGATGCCCATGACTTGGGATATGCGCTCGGTCGCCGCGCGCTCTGCTTCGGCGAATTCAGGCAGATTGGTGTCGATTTTTCCGGTGCGGATGTCGTCCGCCAGATAGTTGCCGAGCGTGTACGGAAGCACGAAGTAGCCATCCGCGAGGCCCTGCATCAGAGCAGAGGCTCCCAGCCGGTTCGCGCCGTGGTCGGAGAAGTTGGCTTCGCCGGCGGCGAATAGTCCGCGCACGGTGGTTTGCAGTTCGTAGCTCACCCACAAACCGCCCATCGTGTAGTGGATGGCCGGGTAGATCTGCATCGGAGTCTTGTACGGGTTCTCGCCGCTGATCTTTTCGTACATCTCGAACAGATTGCCGTACTTGGCCGAGATGTCCGCCTGCCCAAGGCGCTTGATGGCATCCGCGAAGTCCAAGTAGACGGCCATGGCGGTGCTGCCCACGCCGTAGCCCGCATCGCAGCGCTCTTTGGCGGCGCGCGACGCGACGTCGCGGGGCACGAGATTGCCGAACGCCGGGTAGCGCCGCTCGAGGTAGTAGTCGCGCTCCGCCTCGGGAATATCGCGTGGCTTGCGCTTGTCGCCCTTGGCCTTGGGCACCCAGATGCGACCGTCGTTGCGCAGCGACTCGCTCATCAGGGTGAGCTTCGACTGGTGCTCGCCATGCACGGGGATGCAGGTGGGGTGGATTTGCGTGAAGCATGGATTGCCGAACCAGGCCCCGCGCTTGTGCGCCTTCCAGATCGCCGTGACGTTCGAGCCCATGGCGTTGGTGGAAAGGAAGAAGACGTTGCCGTAGCCGCCGCTGCACAACACGACGGCGTGCGCCGAGTGCCGTTCGATGGCGCCGCTCACCAAATCGCGCGCGATGATGCCGCGCGCTTTGCCGTCGACGATGACGATGTCGAGCAATTCGTGGCGGCTGTATTGCGTCACGCGACCGCTCGCCACTTGGCGAGACAGCGCCGAGTAGGCGCCGAGCAGCAGCTGCTGCCCGGTCTGGCCGCGCGCATAGAAGGTGCGCTGCACTTGCGTGCCGCCGAACGAGCGATTGTCCAGCATCCCGCCGTATTCGCGCGCAAAGGGCACGCCCTGAGCGACGCACTGGTCGATGATGCTGGTGCTGACCTCAGCCAAGCGATGCACGTTCGCTTCACGCGCGCGGTAATCGCCGCCCTTGATGGTCTCGTAAAACAAGCGGTAAACGCTGTCGCCGTCGTTCTGATAGTTCTTGGCTGCGTTGATGCCGCCTTGCGCCGCGATCGAGTGCGCGCGACGTGGGCTGTCTTGAAAGCAGAACGTCTTGACGTTGTAGCCGAGCTCACCGAGCGTGGCCGCCGCCGAGGCACCAGCCAGCCCGGTGCCGATCACGATGACGTCTAGGTTGCGCTTGTTGGCGGGGCTAACGAGCTTGCAGGTGGATTTGTAGGTGGTCCACATCTCACCGAGGGGCGCCTCGGGAATGCGAGCGTCGAAGGGACCGGTCTCTCGAGTGCTGGAAGCCATATTCTCTAACGCCTAGTTGAGCGACTTGAGGAAGAAGTAGACGGGCATACTGGCGAAGCCGAGTGGCACCACGATTGCGTAGAGCAGGCCGATGCGACGCACCAAAAGCGCATAGCCCCGATGGCTCAGCCCTAGCGTCTGAAAAGCACTTTGAAAGCCGTGGAACAAGTGCAGCGCCAGGCCCACCATGCACGCCACGTACACCGCGGAATACCAGCCAACGGCGAACGCTTCGCGCACCACCGCGTACAAGTCGCGGGTGCCCTCGGCGTCGATCACGCTGATCACGCCCGGCTCCGGCGTCGCGAACTTCGACTTGTAGAAGAAGTCAGCCAAGTGAATGACGAGGAAGATCGTGATGGTGCCGCCGAGCAAGCCCATCGAACGCGAGGCCCAGGTCGCCGAGCTCGGGCTCTTGACCGCGTAGCGCGTGGGGCGCGCTTGTTGGTTCTTCCGAAGCAAGCTCACTCCTTCCAAGAAGTGGAAGATGATGCCGGCGAAGAGCCCGATTTCGAGCACGCGAATGATCGGGCTCGTGCTCATGAAGTGCGCGTAGGCATTGAACGCTGCGCCGCCATCCTCTTTGAACAGCAGCAGGTTGCCGCTCAAATGAACGAGCAGGAACATAACGAGAAACAAGCCCGTCAACGCCATGACGACCTTGCGACCCAGAGACGACGAAAGCATGCTGCCCATTTCCTCGATCAGTGACGAAATCCCTTGCCGCCCGCAGGGCTGAGCCGGCAAATCAAAGCCCGAAAAAGGGCGGGTTCTCGGATGTGTACGGTCTCGCCCTGCATAAGTCCAATTCAAAATTGTCGTCCCTTAGATAAGCGTTTCTTATGGGGGCTCAGGCTGCGGATGGTCGACCTTGGTGGTTTCGACGCTTTCGCGTTGCCGGCAGGGTGGGCCAGGCGCGAGACTTCGAGCCGAGATGTCAGGGTCGTTCCTCTTTCTGAATGGATCGGTGCGCGGCGCGTCGGGCAACACTCAGGCGCTGTTCGAGGTTGCCAAGTCATGTCTGCCCGCAGGGGTCGAAGCGCAAAGCGTCGTGCTCTCCGAATATGGCGGCAGCGTGCAGGCGCTCGCCGACGCCCTGGGGCGTGCAGATGCGCTCGTGTTCGGCACGGGGGTCTATTGGGGCTCGTGGGGATCCCCGCTGCAGCGTTTTCTGGAGGTGATGACCAGCTACGAACTGACGCCGTGCTTTCTCGGAAAGCCGGCGGGCGCGCTGGTGAGCGCCGACTCCGTGGGCGGCGCGGATGTCGCGCATCGACTTCTCGGAGCCCTCAACTGGTTCGGATGTTCCATCCCGCCGCTCGCTAGCGTGGTGGTTTCGCGCGTGGGGCTGAGCGTCCGAGGGTGTGCTGGTTTCGAAGACGTGTTCCAGCCCGATGACATCGGAGTGCTGTTCAAGAACTTGCTGGCTGCCTCGAATCCGCCAGAGCGCGCTTGGACGAGTTGGGGCATCGCGCGGACACCAAAGATCGCCGGGCCGTACCCCCAAGCCGGTCCGCTGCCAGCGGGTCTGCCGCGGATCCCGTTCTGACGGAATCGAGTCGCAGCATTCGGCGCTGGGCCGGGCCGCCACACGTACCGATTCTCGCGGTCGATGTGCTGAACTTCAGGAGAGTGTTCTTCGGTTGCTCGAGGGAGGCGAGTTTGGCCCTGGCTAAGCTCGCGGGCGACCGATAAGATTGCCGGTCGTATGCGTCGCGGGTCGTGGGTTGTCGGTGGAGGGTCTCCGCCGGCGAATCGAAAGCGTCGTCGTTGCAGCCTCAGTGAGTCTCGATAAAAAATGGAAAGCCTACTGATGTTTCGTCGCCCAGCCGCGCTTTGCGCGATTGGGTCCCTGTTCGCGTTCGCGAGTTGTGGCGGATCCAAAGACGATGGCGCGCCCGCGAGTGGCGGCACGAGCTCGGGGGGCCTCAGCGCAGACGGCGGGATTACAGCCGCAGGTGGTACCGTCGCGCATGGCGGTTCTCCGGCTCGGGGT
>JAEUAF010000729.1 GCA_019695485.1 Sorangium sp. | reverse complement strand
CCTAGCGCAGTATCAACGTGGGAGTAGTACGCGACGCTGCCCGGGTTTCGGGCGCTCGCCGCGTCGATGATATTGCTGACATACTGCATGTTGCGCACGCGCCCGTCGACGCCGAGCAGGGTCGACTCGCGTCCATCGGCGAGCCAGTCGAAGCGCCCCTGAGCCTCGAGCCCCGACCATTCCGCCCCGCCTTCGATGTCGATCTGACACCCTGAGAGTTGCCCGGGCAGGCAATACTGCGCCGCGGACGAGCGCCAGCGTATGTTCTTGCGTCGTTCGTCCCCGTACAAGCGCAGCTTCAGCTCCGTCCGCTCCGAGAGGCGTCGCTGATAGCTCACGTCCAGAAACAGCGAGCTATCGTCGTATCCGAGGTCGGACTCGTCGAAATCAAACAGATTGGTGGGGTCGTTGCTGCGCTGTTTACCGGCGGCGACCAGCACTTGCAGTGACCCCAGCACGACGCGCGAATAGGCGCTCGTGTTGCGTTCGAAGTTGTGCTTCCAGCTGCCGCCCCAGACGCCGTTCGAAGCGCCGTCCGCGCGAGTTTGCAGCGGCATACCGGTGTACACGTCGTTGCCCACGTACTGCTTACCGATCTTCAGCGGGTCGCTCATGTCGATGTGCTGCAGACCGATCGTGATCTCACCGTGCTCGCCAAACAGCTGAAACTCGGCGCCCGCGCCCACCGAACCCCGATATTGACGACTGAATTCGGCGTCCGCCCCCAGGTGAACCCCGTGATAGTTTCGCGCCTGTTTGGTGACCACGTTGATCACCCCGAACATGGCATTGCTACCGTAGAGCACGGAGCCTGGCCCCAAGACCACCTCGACATGGTCAATCAGCTCGATCGGCATCCCGAGCTCGTTGACCAGATCGGCGCTGCCGTCGATCTCGTCGTTGACGGTGTGACCGTCGATGAGCACCAGCACATGCGCGCCGAAGTCGAGCGGCAGCAGCACCCCCCGCGATCCGAAGCTCCCGCGCGGAATTTCCTCGACGATCGCGCCGGGCACCAGGAACCGCACGGCATCCGCCACCGTGCGCAGGCCGTGGCGCGCGAGGTCCTCTGCGGTAATGGTGGTCGCCGTCGCTGGGGCGCTGTCCGTAGTTTCTGCGGATTTCGAGGCGGATGTCAGCACTTTCTTTTCGAGTAGCGCTTCGAGCTCGCTCGATTCTTGGGCGCGCGCGCTCGCTCCAGCGAGCAGGAAGCCGAAGACGGCGGAGGCGCACGCTAGCCTGCGAATGCTCTCGATCACCGGAACACCTTCATCAGTTTCAGGGCCTGGGGCTCGAACGCGACGTTCTGCCGTTGAGCCGAGGTCAAGTTGACCCAGAGCTTGGGTTGGCTAGAGACCAGATCGAAGCCGAGGACGATGCCAGCGGGCACATCGCCCGGAAGGGCGGAGATGCTCAATACGTCCGCCCCGCCGAGCGCGCTGGCAATCGCAGCGGCATCTCGCGCGAGCCCCGGTGTCAGATAGACGATCGCGAAGCGCTTGTGCTCCACCGTGCTGCGTAGCGCGGCCGCGTCGACGAACGGAATCAGCTCGACGACGACGGGCAGGCCACCAATAGCGCGGGCGTCCTCGAATTCTCGGCGCAGCGTGGTCGCGGCGTGGTGAGACTCGGCGAGCTTCTCATTGAGGAGAATTCCGACCCGCACGCGATCCCTGGCGCGCGCCTTCCAGTTCTTGTCGTACTTGACGACCTTCGTGCAGAGCTCGACCTGCAGCGAGAGCGGCACGCCCTCGCCATCGGCCGCTGCCATCCGCGGACAAGCCAGCCCGATCGCACCCAAAACCAGGGCGCGCCGAGACAGGAAAAGTCCACCACGTCTGAGCATCGAGAGGCCGATCGACATGTCGTGCGGCCATTCCCACCCCACGCTTAAGAAGCTCGCCCGAGCCGGGTGGCCCCCGACGATTCCGCAAAGCTTCCGCCCAACAAGCCGCCCCTTAATCGGGCCCCGCTCTGGCCGTTTCGCGCACAGGCGGGCGTCAGAAGTAGCGAAGCTCCCGCGCGACCAGAGCTAGGGTTCTGGCCGCGACGGCGCCTACCAAAGGCAGGCCCCAGACGTGACGAATGTCACGTCTAGGACAGGGCAACTAGCTGCTATGGCCGGCCATGTAGCGGCCGATTTCGGCGACGTTCGCCTTGTCGGCGGGCGTCTCGAACACAATGCGGCCTTCGCTCATCACCAAAATGTGGTCCGAGAGCGCGAAAATTTCCTCGAGGTCCGCGCTCACTAGGAGCACACACGCCCCTTTATTGCGCGCGGCCACGATGCGCGTTCGAATTTCGCTCACCGCCGCGAAGTCGAGCCCAAAGCACGGATTGGCGGCGATCAGCACGGCCACTTCCCCGGTCAGCTCGCGCGCCAGCACGGCGCGCTGCACGTTGCCTCCGGAGAGCCCCCCAATCGGCGCGTCGACTCCGGGCGTCTTGATGCGATATTCACGAACCGCGCTGTGCGCCTTTCGTCGCAAGCTCGCTCGGTTCACGAGCCAACGCAAGACTGTCGAGGAGGGCGCGTCGAACGAGCGAAAGCCGATATTCTCGGCGACGCTCATGTTGGCCACGCACGCATTCTTGAGCGGCGCCTCGGGCAACAGCCGCACGCGCTGCTCGGTCATCTCGCTGCGCGTCGGGCGATACGCTTTGCCACCGACGCAGATGCGACCCCCGCTCGCCGCGCGCTGACCCGCCAGGACCTCTACGAGTTCGTCCTGGCCGTTGCCAGACACTCCGGCGATCCCCACGATTTGTCCGGCCTTCACGGCCAGGCTGACGCCGTTTAGAACGGGCAGGCCGATGTCGTCGAGCGCCGTCAAGCCGTCGACCTCCAAGAGCGGCGCTCCGGCATTGAACTCGGTCCGCTCGAGCGAGGCGCGCGGCGGCTCGGCGCCCACCATCATTTCGCCGAGCATATCGGGCGTCAGATCTTGCGTGCGACCGCTGCCAGCAAAGCGCCCACGCCGGAGCACCGTCACGGTGTCCGCGAACGCGGTCACTTCCCGGAATTTGTGCGTGATCATCGCAACGCTGACGCGGCCATCATGAGCCATCTGGCGCAGCATGCCGAGCACCTCGTCCGCCTCCTGCGGTGTAAGTACGCTGGTTGGCTCGTCGAGGATCACGATGCGGCTGCCGAGATAGAGCTGCTTGATGATCTCGAGCTTTTGCTTCTCGCCAGCGGCCAGCTGACGCACGAGCTTCTTCACGGGCACGCGAAACGGCATGGTGTCCATGAAGGCCGCGATCTCCTCGTGCTCCGCGCGCCAGTTGACGACGGCGGGCACGTTGGCGCGCGCGAGCACCAGGTTTTCCGCGACGCTCATGTTCTCCACGAGCGTGAAGTGCTGGTAGACCATGCCGATGCCGTGGCGCTGAGCTTCACGTGGGCTCTTCAGCGAGATCGCGCGTTCGCCGACCGAAACGCGGCCCTCATCGGCTTGGTAAAAGCCCATGATGCATTTGACCAGGGTGCTCTTACCGGCGCCATTTTCCCCGAGTAGCGCATGAAAGCTGCCCGGCTCGAGCCGAAACGAGACGTCCTCCAAGGCCACCAGGCTGCCGAAGCGCTTATGGATGCCCCGCGCCTCGAGCAGCGGCGGTAGCCCGAGAGGCACTCCAGAGGAGCGGCGCGTGCTGACGCCGGACTCGAGAACATTCTGGGCGGCCACCATCAGCCGAGCACCTCGAGCAGCGCACGCGACGTGCTGACCGCGCCGAACACCCCGTTTTGCATGGTTACCATCTTGAGCGCGGCTTGGTGATTGCCCATGTCGGTTGCGGCGCAGCAATCCCCCAAGATCAAGCACTCGTAACCGCGGTCGTTGGCTTCACGCATCGTGGTGTGCACGCAGACGTCGGTGGTGATGCCGGTCAGCACGATGTTGCGGATGCCACGCTGGCGCAAAATCAGATCGAGATCCGTCGCGCAAAACGAGCCTTTGCCAGGCTTGTCGATGATCGGCTCGCCCTCGAGCGGCTTCAGTTCAGGGATGATGTCCCAACCGGGCTCCCCGCGCACCAGCACGCGCCCACACGGCCCCAAGTCACCGATGCCGGTCTGCGCGGGCCCTCCGCCTTGCAAGCGGCGCGAGCGCCAGCGCTTGTTCGCGGGCAGGTCCGCTAGGTCGGGGCGATGCCCCTCACGCGTGTGAATCACGTGATAGCCGCCCTTGCGGAACGCTTGAAGCACGCGAGAAATCGGCTCGATGCAGGCGCGCGAATTCGAGATATCGTAGCCGAGAAGGTCGATGTAGCCGCCCTTCCCGCAGAAATCCGTCTGCATGTCGATCACGATCAGCGTCGTGTTCTCGGGACGCAGGTCGCCATCGTACGGCCAAGGGTAGGGATCGGAGGCGATCAAGGACATGGGGACCTCAGCGAGCTCGAGCAAGCTCCGCGGGCATGTCCGCGGAGGTCTGAGTGGCGGAGCTGCTCAGCACCATGATGAGCAGCGTGAGCGCATAGGGAGCGGCGTTGAATAAGTAATACCCCTTGGTGATTCCCACGGACTGCAACGCCGGGCCGAGCGCGCTCGCGCCGCCGAACAAGAGCGACGCGAACAGACAACGCACAGGGTCCCAGCGCGCGAAGATCACGAGCGCCACGGCCATCAGCCCTTGACCGCTCGAGAGCCCTTCGTTCCAACTGCCAGGGTAGAACAGGGACAAGAAGGAACCGCCGATCCCGGCCAGCACGCCTCCCGCCGCGGTCGCCAGCAGACGCACACGGTTCACGTCGTAGCCCATGGCGCGCGCCGCGTCGGCGCTCTCACCGACGGTGCGCAAGACCAAGCCCCAGCGCGTATTTTTGAGCGCCCAGCGTAAGAGCGGAGCCAGGCCGAGCCCGGCGATGAACAGCGCATTCACGTCGAGCGCCGAGCGCACAGATGGGGCACGGCTCCAAAACCCGAAAGGAATGGCCGGCAAATGCGGGGCGCTCGGCTGCACCAACGGCTTGCCGATGAAGAACGCGAGCCCTACCCCGAGCAGCATGCTGGCGATGCCCACGGCGATGTCGTTCACGCGCGGGCGTCCGCACAAGTAGCCGTGCAACGCGCCAAACACTGCGCCGACCGCGCCGGCCGCGAGCACACCGAGCCAGGCCGAGCCGCTCAGGTACGAAACGCCGTAGCCCGACATCGCTCCCATCACCAAGGTCCCCTCGAGCCCCAGATTCACGCGGCCCGAGCGCTCCGTGATGCACTCACCGAGGCTCACGAACAAGAACGGCGCGCTCACACGCAGAGAGCCCGCGAAGACGGCGAGCGGAACGCCCCACAGACCAATTTCATTCGACGCGCTCATTCAGCGCTCCGCCCCGAAGCGCCGAAATAGGCGCACTCGACCTTGGAATGACTCGCTCGCGAGCAGCACCACGAATAGGATGCCCTGGAGCACGTTGACCGTGGCGTCGGGCAGGTGGAACGTGCGCTGCAAGAGTCCGCCGCTCGCACTGATCCCGCCGAGCAGCAGCGATACGGGAATGATGGCGAGCGGGTTCTGCTGAGCTAGAAACGCCACCAGAATCCCGGTGTAGCCGTAGCCCGCGACGAGCGACGCATTGGCTTTACCGTGCACGGCCGCCACTTCCACCATGCCCGCCAAGCCCGCGGCGGCGCCACCCAGAAAACAAGTAAGAATGACCAGCCGGGCGACGCCGAGCCCGCTCAGCCGCGCCGCTCGCGAGTTGCCGCCGACCACGCGCCCGGCGAAGCCGAATACCGTGTGGTCCATCAGCAGATAGCAGAACGCGCAGGCCAATACGCCAAACAGAAGGCCATAGTGCACATCGAGCCCAGGCAGGTTCGAGAGCATGTTGGCGTCGCCGATCGGCAGCGTGGAAGGCTTGTTGAGACTCGCCGGATCTTTGAGCGGGCCTTCCACCAAGTGATTTAGCAGCGCAATTCCAATATAGGAGAGCAGCAAGCTACTGATCGTCTCGTTGACTCCGCGGTACGCGCGCAATGCGCCCGCCACGCCGATCCAAATGCCGCCAACCAACATGCTGGTGAGAGCCATCGCCGTGTCGACGACCCACGGCGAAGCGTCGTGCAGCGGCAGGGCGACCGCTGCGGCAGCCACACCGCCCATCACCAACGCGCCCTCGCCGCCGATCACCATCAGTCCCAGGCGAGCAGGCAGCGCCGTGCAGAGCCCGGTGAGCATGAGCGGCGCCGCGCGCAACAAGGAATTCTGGAACGAGAACCAGGTTCCGAACGCGCCGCGGAACATCTGCTCGAGCACCTCGAGCGGCGAATTGCCGGTCAGCGCGATGAACGCGGCGAAAATCGCGAGCGAGACCAGGAAGCCCGAAGCCGGGACCAGCACCGAATCCGCCGCTCGAGCCAGGCGAGAGCCCAGGCTTTCCCAGGCCCCCGCCTCCAGCTCGATGGCGGTCTGAGTCACGGCGACTGGCTGCGCTCCTGCATCCATCGAGGCACCTCGCTCGGCTGGCAGCCTCAGAGGCTACCTTTCACGCCCTCCACCAAGTAGTTCATCTTTTCGAGGTTGATATCCGTCTGACCCTGCTCGACACCAGCGGCCAAGATCTCCTTGCCTTTGTTGTCTTTGAGGGGGCCCTTGAAGATGGCGAAGGTGCCGGTCACAAGCTTCGCCTTGGCCTCGTCGGCCTTCTTCTTGGTCTCCTCGGATACCGCTGCTCCGTAGGGCGACATCTTGATGAAGCCCTCCTTGAAGCCGCCGCGGACGAGGTGAGCCCAGGGCTCGCCTTTCTGCACCTTCGAAATGTAGTCCTTGTAGACGACTTCCCAGTTCCACTCGGCGCCAGTCAAATAGCCCTTGGGCGCCAGCTTGGCCTGGCTCGCGTGGTAGCCTGTCGAGAAAATGCCGCGCCGCTCAGCCGTCTCGATGATCACCTTGGGCGAGTCGACGTGAGCGGTGAGGACGTCCGCCTGCTGGTCGATCAGGCTGTTGGCGGCCTCGGCTTCCTTCACGGGCAACGACCAATCGCCGGTGAAAATCACGCTGACCGTCGCCTTGGGATTCACGGAACGCGCCCCGAGTGCGTAAGCGTTGATGTTGCGGAGAACCTGTGGAATCGGCTTGGCCGCGATAAAGCCAATCTTGTTGGTTTTAGTGGTGAGGCCGGCGGTGACGCCCGCTACGTACTCGGCTTCATCGATATAGCCGAAGTAGCTACCCACGTTCTTCGGATGCTTACCTTCGGTGTAAAGACCCCCACAGTGCAGAAAGGTCACCGCTGGGTACTTCTCGGCAAGCTTGAGGATGTGAGGATCGAAGTAGCCGAACGAGGTCGGGAACAGGAGCTTTGCGCCGTCCAGGTTAATCATGCTCTCCATGGTTTTCTGGACATCGACGGTCTCGGGCACCTTCTCCTCTTCACGAATCTTGACTCCGGGTAAGGAGCTGATGGCCTTGGCACCCTCGGCGTGGGCCTGGTTGTAGCCGTAGTCGTCTTTGGGGCCGACGTAGATGAAGCCCACGGTCAGCGTGTCATTGGCGGGTGCCGGCGCAGCCGACGCTGGTGATGCGGCCGCGCTGGTGGCAGCCGCCGGCGCTTCGCTCGACTTCTTGCTGCAGCCGAAGCTGGCAGTGGCACAGGCCAGTCCCAGCAATGCGTTGAAGCTGCGACGACCCATTCGAACTCTGAAAAGGCGGATTCCGTTCATGCGCCCTGACATATCGAAGAAACTGAGTTTCTCGCGCATGTCGTCGTGAAGTCGCGGCTGATCTCCAGTTCTTTTGAGCGCCGCAACAGCAGCTCTTTCATCGAGTCGAGATACCGATGAACGGAACTGGCTCGGGCAGGCCTCGATTCCTCGTGCCGCCTGGCCGACCGAGAGTCAGTAACTGCCTACACGGCGGTTATCGACGAGTTTGTTGCGCGCGAAGCATTCGCGACACACGGATTTAACAAAGCCCACGGGATGTTCCGCGCAAGACGACGGTCGGTCTAGGCGTACCAATCGACCGGTCCTCGTGCAGCTCGGCGAGCGATGTTCAACGAACCGGTATTCCTGGCTCCTTGTTCCCATCGCTCGGGCGAATTGCATGGACAGGTGCGCACAACGCGGAACCAACAAGCGGTGACAGCATGAACAAAGTCGATTCCTTAGTCTCTGGCCTGGTGGGGGCAATCGTTGCGATCCTGCCGGCAACTGCCCTCGCGCAGGCCGCGGCCCCGGCCCCAGCGGCGCCACCGGCACCCGCCGCCGCTCCAGCGGCACCGGCTCCCGCAGCTGCACCCGCAGCGGCAGCGCCCGCCGCTCCTGCCGAGGCGGCTCCACCGC
>JAEUAF010000664.1 GCA_019695485.1 Sorangium sp. | reverse complement strand
CCGGTGCGGTTCCCGCAAGGTAGTCCTTCGACAAGTTGGGTCGATCGACCGGTGCGGACGTGTCTGCCCCTATCATCGTGATCTTTCCGGCATAGCCCTCACGACGAAGCATCTCCGCGGCCGCGTTACCCGCTGCGCCCGCGCCGCAGATCACGATCGTCTCCGGGACCGCCGCCAGGGCACGCGGCGCCTCTTGCGGGCGCTTGCCGAGGACATAGATTTTGCCGCTTCGCTCCTCGACGCCATAACACGCAACGGGATCGCGCGCGGGCGCGGCCGCCTCGCCGGTGCGCAACGAGAAGCAGGCATGGTGCCACGGACAACGCACCGTCTCGCCGACGAGCAATCCTTCGCCGAGCGGACCGCCGTAGTGCGAGCACGTGGCGCCGATCGCGAAGAGCTCCGCGCCCCGCCGTGCGACGAGCACGGCCTCCCCATTTACCTGCCCGACGAGCATCGCGCCATCAGCGAGCCTCTTCGCCTCGATTCCCTGCGACAGATCGGGCCCGGTCGGCTTCTTATCGTCACTCATGCGCGTCCTCTCTCGGGGCTACTTTGCTCAGGCGCCTGAGTCGGGTTGGCACCGCGTTGCCCCTGTCTAGCGTGATTTGATCTTGCACTAGTTTACCGGTAGCTCAAGCACGGGGCAGATTCTGAACACGAATGCTGCCTCCGTGTGCGTCGACCGCCTGTTTGGCGATCGCCAAGCCGAGACCAAATCCACTTTGGCGATTGTCGAGGCGCACGAATGGCGCGAACGCCTCTTCGACCTTGCCGGGAGGGAGCCCGCCGCAGCAATCTTCGATTTCAATCACTGCACGCCCCTTCGCAACGTGCCCGCGCAGACACAGGACGAGGCAAGTTGGCACAACAGGGGCAAATTGGCAGGTTCAGCGCAGGTGGCGGAGGCTCTGTCAAGCGCAGTGGTCGCAACCCATTTCGTGGCGTGAAACTTGCTGTGGTGTGCGGGACAGCGCAACAAGTTGAGTAGGCGGGCATGGCGCACCCGTCGGAAGCCGAGGGTCCAGCTTTTCTAGGTGGACATTCACCTCGTCGGAGTCGTTCGTGCGAGTTCGCAAATCATCCTTCGTCTCGTTCTTGATTCTAGCTAGTTCTGGTCTCAGCGCTGAGCACGCTTTTGGAGAGGGGTCGCCCGAGCAGCACCCTCGCCAAGCTGAAGCGCCAGCCGTTCGTCCCCCAAATGGCTACTGGAGCGTTGGCGAGCCGCGCTGGTTCGTGTCGACGAAGAGCGACTTGGGGTTGTACGTGAAGCCGTATTTTTCGGCCGGATACGGACTGCCGCATTGGATGTGGGCGGGCGTCGACGTGAACGCGATCAGCACGGTCGAGTTTGCTCAGGGCTACGCGGGACTGCGAGCCTCGTTGCCCGTCTTCGATCTCGCCTTCGGCGTGCGCGACACCTTCTCGTATGGCAAACGCTTCTTACCCGCTCAGGCGACGTTCACCTCCGACGATGTCACCGCGCCGGGCAGCAAGGCTCGGTATTGGGCTTGGGAAGCCGAAGCCGTTGGCATCATCCCATTGCCGCACGCGGCGCTCTTACTCGACTATATCGCCGTTCGAACGCTCGACGTGCCCTCGGGCGCGTTTGTCTACGAAGAGTCGTACCGACTGGTAGTTGCGAAGCCCTTCTATCAAGTCTTGAGGGCGGCCGCGGTCGCGCGCTTCCTACGTGAAGACGCGCTCAAGGTCGGGGTCCTCTCGGAGTACCTACTCTCGACAGGTCGCGAGAAGAATGTGTTCCGCTGCGGTCCCGCCGGCGCGATCCAATTGACGGATCACCTCGAAGCGTTGGGAACTCTGAGTGTGGTTATTTCGAGTCCGGATTCGCTAGGGCTCGCGCTGGGCGCCTATGGCTTGGCGGGCTTGCGCTACCGCTGGGCAACTGGAGAAGCTACGCCCAAGTTGCCTTGGCGCGGGGAGTTCATTCCTTAGCGTCAGGGCTTTGAGGTCGCCGTGGCACGAAGGCTCGATGCTCGCGACGCGACTGTCGGGTGCGGGAGCACGGCTTCAGAAGGAATTTTTCGCCGCGCTGGCGCCTCGCGGGTCACAATGCCGCATGCGCGCGCTTGTCTTGGTGTGTTCACTGGCCCTCGGGTGCGGGGCTCGTGCCGAACTCGAATCGGCCGCTGCGCCACTGCTGGCGGGGGCCGGGGGTGTTACGAGCAACCAAATGGGCGCGGGTTCGGGCGGCGCTCAGTCATGCACGTGGGGGTTTGCAGCGCCGGTCGAGTACCCCGGAGGCCGCGCGCCCTCCACCGTGGCCGTCGGCGACTTGGACGGCGACGGCCACGCGGATGTGGTGGTCAACAACTACGGGGACTCCGCTGCCACGCGCCTGCAAACACTTCGAAACCGAGGCGATGGCACGCTGAGCGTCGGCCCTAGCTTTCAAAGCACCGTCGGCTTTTCGATGGCCAGCGGTCCGTTCGTCTCGACCAAGAACGATCTCTTGGTCGGCTGCGACTTGTTCGAGAATAAGGGCGACGGAACCTTCGGGCCCGGGTTTCGTTACGGCAGCCAATGTGGCGACCAAGATTCGTGGCGCAACCTCGTGACCGCTGATTTCAATAGCGATGGCAAACTCGACTTTGCGTGGGGACTATCGAACAACGCCGTCGTCTACCTCAATCAAGGCAATGGCATGTTCACCGAATTCGAAATCCCGCTCTCCCCACAGACCTTGCACGTCACCACACTAGCGGGAGCGGACTTCGATCGCGATGGGCTCCCCGACCTCGCGGCGGCTTGTTGGGGCTACGGCAATCCGAATTTCGTCGCCCTGCTCCGTGGCCGAGGGGATGGCTCGTTCGAACTGACGACGATCGACAGCGCTGACACCTCGCCCACCTCGATCGCAGCCGGTGACCTCAACGGCGATGGCTACGCGGATCTAGTAACGACGACGGCCAATCCGAATGGCTTCGAGGTCCGATTTCACGAGCCCGACGGCTCGTTTTCGGCGCCCGTGTCCTACGCCGCGTTCTTCACGAATCCCATTACCATGCTCGGAGACATCAACGGCGACGCGATCAACGACCTCGTCGTCGCAGACGAGAACGGCCTCGGGCTCGGCTACTTTCTGAACACGGGCGACGGCACATTCGGCGAGCGAGTCCTCACGGGCAATGATGGCTCGCTCTGGAACGCAGCTCTCGGCGATCTCAATGGTGACGGCCACTTGGACATGGTGGCCGCGATCAGCTTCAGGCAGACCGACGGCGTCGCTCAGGTGTGGCTTTCGCGCTGCGAATAGGCGAAACCTGCGGAAGACGAAGCTCCTCGACTGAGTCGGGGCCGAGCTCGCGGCGCTCAAAGACGAGCGCCGGAGCCGGGGATCACACTAGCTCGCAGCTGCCAATAGCACTCTCATCGCCTCTCCTTCCGAATCAGAAATCAGCGTTGCGCGAAGCCGACGCCCAGTGGACCGCATGTGACTTGACGTCAACGATCGCTTCGCGATGGTCCCGGTGCGCGGGCAGGGGCTGCACTAGTCTCCCTCCGGCGGCGGCGGTAGCGAACGCAATACGAGAAACTCTTCTGCGGTTTGTCGAACCAAGGCCGGGCATTCGCTGCTGGTGCGGGGCTGCTCGAGTT
>JAEUAF010000586.1 GCA_019695485.1 Sorangium sp. | reverse complement strand
GGAGCAGGCGCCACCGCGGCCCTCAACATCACAGCTTCTTGGGGCAGCTCCACCGAAGCCCCGCTAGAGCCAGCGGCGGTGCCGTGCATCCGCTCTTCGGCGGCTTCGCGCAGGGCACGCGCCAACGCAGATTCGGCAGCGTCCAGCGCCTCCGGTAGCGACTCCTCCGGTTGCCTAGCTCTCAAGACCGGTGGTGGCGGCGGCGGCCCCGCCGAAAGCGACGCAGCGTCGGCCTCGGGGGCGGCGCCGGAGATCCCCCACGGCAAGGTGTGCATGCGCGCCCGTGCGGGCGTGCCCGCTGTCGCGACTTCTGACTCTGAGGCCTCGTTCGAGGCGACCATTGACGCTTCGCTCTGGCTCGCGAGCACCGGACTCGACGCTGGCTCGGCTGCAGCCGCGTCAGGCTCGGCCGTCACGCCTGACGCCGGTTGCGCAGGGACCTCGCTTGCGGCGCTCAGCGCCAAGTCATTCAGCGCTGGGTCAGACCAACCTGCGTAGGAAGCGGGCACGGCCTCGCTCACCGCATAGGCCGCCGAAACCTCCGCTGGGGGCGGTGGCGGAACCGCAGGCGGCTCGGCTTCGTCCATGGCCTGAGCAGGACTCGCGAGGCTGGCCGCTTCGCTCGCAGCCAGTTCGCCGCCGGCGTCACCCGCGACGGACCGCTCGGCCGCGTCGTGCCAAGGTGCCGCAGCGGGGTCGTTCGCGGAGGGCCGAACCAGAGATTCTTCGACGGCTAGCGCGGCTTGTCCTTCAGCGGGCGGCGGGTCGAGCTCCCAGTCCGACGCGCTATTCCGGTCCGGGTCCGGATACGCTGGCTCTGCCGCTTGCAAACCGGTGACCGCGGGCACGACCTCTTGTGACCCATCGACGGCTTGGATGCCGCCATCGGCAACAGGGAGAGGGGGTGGCGGTGGCAAAGCCTCAGACAAGACATGGCCTGCCTGCGCGGGGACGTCGGGTTGCGCGAGGACGTCGGGTTGCGCGAGGACAGCTAGCTTCGCTGTAGCGTCGGGCTGCGCCGCCACCTCTGACGCGGGGGACGATGCAGTCGACTCGTTCGAGGCGATCAGTTCGTGAGCGCCCGCGCCGGTGGACTCAGCTTCCTCGCTGTCGACGGGAGCGCTGACGACCGCAGCTACCGACGCAGCCGCCACGTCGCTCGCAGGGTGGGCGTCGATGCCGTGGCCGCCTGGAGCAAACTCGCGTTCGAATTCCATGAAGATATCATTCAAGGGGGCCGCCTCAGGACTTGCGACGGAAATCGTCGCGCCGCAGCGTTGGCAAACGAGCGCGGCCTCCGCCGCCGAACGCTCTCCCTCGACCTCGATATGGGTGCCGCATTGGTTGCATTCGACGCTCGCCACGCACTCCTCCAAAAAGTCTCACGAAGTATTCGAAGCCGACGCGCCCAACAGTCCCTAGCATCTGCTGCGCTGAACGCTTGCAGCTGGAGGCATGCCCCGATCGAGCTCCAGCCGGGGTCCGAAGCCCCGTGTCCGATCCAAAGGGACTCCAAACTTGAGCCGGAACCCGCTCGTGAACGGGATCCAGACCTAACGCGCCGTAAGAATGTTCCCTCGCCGACGTACTCGACGCAAGGCCTGCAGGACGCACTTCGGGGTCCTAATGCAAGGAGAACTCCACGCCCATCGAGTTTTTGCGCTGCCGGCGCCCGAGCTTCGGCCCGGGCTGCCGAAGACCGCCAACCCCGGCCGAGGTCTGTGCACGGCGGTGACTCGCCCCGAGCCGCCTGGGCGGCGTACTCAGTGACGCGACCTGGAACCGCTCCCACATCCACTGGAACTGCTTCCAGGTCGGTTTTCACTGCGCCTCGCGCGAAGCGCTGCTATCAACCTCACCTCGCATGAAGCAGGTCCTCCGGTGCGCCGCATTCCTCGTCGCCAGCTATTTGGCAAAGCCCGCCTGCGCTGAGACTTTCAGCGTACGCCGTGTTGCCGATGACTCCGTTGCGTTCAGCGGAACCCTGTCAGACCCTGTGATGGAGTACTCCATCGCGCAGGCCGTCACCCTCGCGGACTTCAGCGCCCTCGACGAGCCAGGCGAGTACTACGTCGACGTGCCGGGTCGCGGCAAGAGCGTGAGCTTTCGGATCGGCACGGACGTCTACGCGGGTGAGCTCGCCACGCTGATGCTCGGTTTCTACGGCGCGCGCTCAGGCGTCCCCATTATGTTCGATCACCACGGCGTCCATTTCGAGCACGTGGCGGGCCACACCGCCGACGGACGGCTCGACTACGTCGACGGCCAGGTTGGCGTGCAGAAAGACGGCACGGGCGGCTGGTACGATGCCGGCGACTACGGAAAGTACCTGCCTACCGCCGCCGAGAGCGTAAACACGCTACTCTTCGCGTGGGAGCTGTTCGGGGATCGCTTGAACAAGCTCAGCCTCCCCTACTTGGAAGCTCACGACGACGGGCTCCCCGACTACCTCGAAGAGGTCAAATGGGAGCTCGATTGGATCTTGAAGATGGCGTACGACGACGGCAGCGGCCGCGTGCACCACAAGCTCAACTCGCCGAGCTTCCCGGGCTTCGTGCTGCCGGTAGACGACCCGACGACGCGCTATTTCTCGAACTACAGCACGGCAGCGACTGCAGAATTCGTGGCCGCGACCGCCAAGGCGGCCCGCGCCTTCGCGCCATACGATGCCAGCACGGGCGGGTACTCGGAGAAGCTGTTGGCGGCCGCAAACACAGCGTACGCCTACTTGCAGGCACATCCCGATGATGTCGAGTACGACGCCTCCGTACTAGCTGCAGGCACCTATCAGAAACTCGGCGCCGACGACCGCGTCTGGGCCGCCTGTGAGCTGTGGGAGACGACCGGAGATCCCAGCGTGCTCGCGGACTGCGAAGCCCGCCTACCCACGTCGGCCGGCCTCGTCCCAAACTTCGACTGGGATACGACAAGTGACTTCGGTTACATCGCGTACGTGCTGTCGAAGCGCGAAGGGCGCGATCCCGTGTTCGCGCGCTCGGCGAGCTCGTCTGTCGTTGCATTGGCGGACAAACTCGTCAAAACGGCCAAAGCCAGCGGCTATGGGCGTGACTATGACACCTATTACTGGGGCACCAATGGCGTCATCGCGCGCACCTGCTTGCTGCTTCAGGCCGCGAATGTCCTGAGCCCCAACCCCGCCTACCTCGACGCCTGCACCGATCAGATTGGCTATCTCTACGGCAGAAACCAGTACAATCGTTCGCAGGTGACGGGCGCCGGTGTGGAGCCGCCGCTGCACCCGCATCATCGCATCTCCGCAGCGGACGACGTCGTCGACCCCTATCCGGGGCTCTTGGTGGGCGGCGGCCAGAGCCCCACGAACTGGCAGGACGTGCAGTCGAACTTCCAGACCAACGAGGTCGCCATCAACTGGAGTTCCGCGCTCGCCTTCGCGCTCGCTGGTTTCGTACAGGTTGAAGCCGCCACGCCCTCATTCGGGCCGGGCCCGCGTGCCGCAGCGGATTGCAACGTACGCTTGAGTTCGGTCGGATTCGTGCCCGGGCGGAGCAAAGTCGCGACGGTGCAGGAATCCTGCGAACTTCCGAGCACCTTCATGTGTCCGGCCGGACCTGCAACGCTGAGCGGTGACACCTCGGGTGCGCCGAGCGTGATCGACGATCTGGAAGATGGGGATGTGGCCATCCTCAACCGCGAAGGTCGTCAAGGTAGTTGGTTCGCCTTCGACGACGGCAGCGCCGGAACGCGCACCAATGTCGAGCTCCGTCCCGCGGGGCGCTCCGGCAGCACCAAGGCCGCCTGCATCAGCGGTAGTGGCTTCACCGGCTGGGGTGGCGGCATCGGTCTCTCGCTGCTCGGCGACGGCGCGGCCCGACGTCTCTACGACGCTTCGGCGTACACGGGCATCAGCTTCTGGGCTCGCGGCTCCGCGACTCGCTTCCGCGCGATGGTCGTCGACAAGTATTCGGATCCGTCAGGCGCGCTCTGCACTGCCTGCTACGACCACTTTCAGTCAGCGTTCACCCCCAGCGCAACCTGGACCCACTACACGTTCACGTGGAAGGAGCTCACACAATTGGGCTTCGGAGATATGCAGCCGAATGTCTGCGCCCAAGGCATTTTCGCCCTGCAGTTTCAGTGGGGCAGCGGGGACGATTTCGAGCTCTGTCTCGACGACGTGTCCTTCACGACCCCCGCCGGAGTCAAAGAGGTCACGCCGCGCACGGTCACTCCCGCGGGTGGTGGCTGCGGCTGCCGCATTGGAACGCGTGAGGCTTTCCCGGCCGAGGCGGGCCTCGCGGTGCTCGGGCTCTTGGGCCTCCTGCGCCGGCGGCGCACGCGTGGCGTTTAACTTCCGCGCATGGCCTCGAGCAACGCGCTGAGCTCGCGCTCGGGCACGAAATGACGACGCACCGCGAAGACGTGGCCCTTCTTGTCGATCGCCACCAGCGTCGGCAGTGCGTCGACGCGAAACGCAGCGCTCGCGGCCTCCTCCGCGTCCTCGACGACGAGGTACGAGGGCTTGCTCGCAGCAAGGTAACTCTGTGCAAGCTCCGGCGTTTCACCGACGTGGACGCCGATCACCACCACGTCCGGCATGCGTCGCCGAATGGCCTCCAACACTTGCGACTGCTGGCGACAAGGAACGCAGTAGCTTGCCCAGAAGTCGAGCAAGACGAACTTACCCTGCTGTTCGGAGAGGCGGACGCGGGCACCGGGTTCGCCGCCGAAAATCACGGGCAGCGCGAGATCCGGCACCGCACCGCCCTCGAGTCGTTGGCCAAAGCGGGGCAAGACGAGCGTCCCAACGAGCACGGCCAATAGGATGGTCAGGGCCGGACCCGCGTAAGGGATGCGCGCCCAAAGCGACGTGCGCGCGCCGCGACGAGAAGATTCCGGGTTACGAGCCATCGCCTAGGGCGCGCCTCCCACCAGGCGCTGCACGTCGGAGACCGTCAGCTTGTCGATGCTGCTCTGCGCGAGTTCAGCCGCCGCCGTACCGCGCACGGGGAGCCGAACCCGGAGCCGCGCACCGCCGAGCGCACTCGAGCCTGCCACGATGCTGCCGCCGTGCTCGACGACGATCTTCTTTACGATGGCGAGCCCGAGGCCCGTGCCGTCCGCCTTGGTGGTGACATACGGCTCGAACACCCGCTCACGCTGTTCGACCGGGATCCCGAGCCCGCTGTCCTCGACGTCGAGCAACAGGAAATCGCCCTTGCGCGCGAGCTTGATGAGGATTTCGGCTGGCCCGTCGCCAGCGCGCGCTGCCTTCGCGTCGCGCACCGCGTGCATGGCATTTTGGACCAGATTCAAGAGCACGCGCCGAAGCATCTGGCGGTCCATCAACACTTCGGCCGGCTCCGTCGGCAGCTCGAAGCGCGGCACGATGTCAGCGCTGCGCAAGGCGTCCCGCAGTTCCTCCGGTAGCTCACCTTCCGCGCGCTCGTCGTCGAAGAGCCGGAACTGTTTGGCTATCTCGGCCAGGAACGCGCCGAGATCCTCAGGCTTGAGATCGGCCTGAGGCAAGCGCGCGAAGTCGGAGAATTCGCTGACCAGGCGCCGCAAGGTTCCGACCTCGTCTTCGACGATTTCGAGCGTCGTATCGAGGAGCGAACGAAACTTCGCGTCACCGCCCTCGTAGCGACGGTGCACTTCCTGGACGGCGAGCTGGATCGGCGTCAGCGGGTTCTTGATCTCGTGCGCCAGGCGCCGCGCCATTTCCTGCCATGCCCCGATGCGCTTCAAATACTCGATGCGCGCGCGGCTGTCGGCGACCTCACCCAACATGCGGTTGAACGCCAAGGCAAGCTCGGAGAGCTCGTCGTTGCCTTGCTCTTGAACGCGGATCGTCAGGTCGCCTGCGGCCACCAGGTGCGTCGCCTGCGCCAAGGCGGCGATGCGCTCGGAGACCCCGCGCGCGAGAAGCACCCCGACGCCGATCGCGGCAACGATGGTGACCCCTAGCAACAAGGCAAAGCCTAGCACATAGGCCTTCTCATCCGACTCGCGCCGCCGCTCGACTTGCCGATACGTATCGACGAACTGACTCATCTCGGACAGCTCGTCGAAGCGCGCGCGGCTCGCGGCGAACACCGAGAGCAGCGCCGGCACTTCATCTTCCTCACCCACGCCGAGCGGGCGTACGACCTCGAGCCGATTCTCCTTGCTGGAGTCGAGCGGCTGCGCGCGTTCGATGCGACCGAGTTCGTGGCCCGCGGCGTCACGCGCCACTAGTTCTACCAGGCTCGGATGTTCGGCGAAGGCACGCTGCAGCTCCTCCTGAATGCGCGGGCGTTCGCCGTCACGCACCGCGCGCCGCAGCGATTCCCGCTCGGCGATGGCGGCCGCCTCTTGGCGCATCAACGCCTTCACGCTGCGCGCGAGGTCTTGATAGAGGCCGAGCGAGCGGTCGAGGTGCGCCTGCATCTCCGGCAAATAGAGGCGCGCCGCCGTATTGCGCACGGTCTTCTCGGCCCACCAAATGGAGACCAAGACTGGGATCAGGGCCGTCAGCACGATGGCCAACGCGAGCCTTTTGCGAATGCGGCCGGTGGCGGCCATGGCCTTCATCTTGCCCGAGGGGGGTCGCTTTGAGCAAGCGGCGTCACTCGGGCCGCGACATCAAGCGCGAGAGCAAGCGCAGCGGATCAAAGCCGAGCCACGCTTTCACGTCGTTCTCGAACGCCGGCAGCCCGAATTCACGCTGGGGGCGCCAAAGGCTCCCGACGCCACGAAGCTCGCTCGAAAGGTGACGCGCTGCAAAGCCGCGCACCGAAGCAAAGAGCGCGCGTCCCGCATCGAGCCCGATTGGGACGGCGAGACCGGGGCTAACGGGCGTCAGGATCACGTCGCGCGCTGCCACGGCGCTCGCCCAGGCACCAGGCGCCGCTCCACTCAGCGACTTGAAGGTGTAGAGCTCACCAAAGCAACCGAGCGAAAGCGGACCGACGACGCGCTCCGTAGCCGCCGACAGGAAGCGGTAGTCGCGCTGCCAGTCACCGGACAAAAGCCCCATTTCGGCTTGCAGCTCGCCGGGGCCGATGATGGCGTCGATACCGCGCTCACCACGCCGAGCCGCGACCGCAGTGTAGAGCTCGCCCTGCGAAAAGACCCCGAGCAACGCAACCCGCCCGACCGGGCACAGCGACGACAGCGCGCGCAACACCGCGCGTTCCGTTGGAATCGGCCAGTCCGCGAGCGGCCACGGCCACACGCTGAGATGCCCGCTCGCCTCGAGCTCACGCAACACCAGCAAGAGCTCGAGCAGCTGCGAGAGGTAAGTATCGGCGCGACGCAAGCGCTCGCCGAAGCGATCGGCCATCAGATCCAAGCAGCCGGTCTTGAGCTCGAGGGCCCAGCGAGCGCCATGACGACCCGCCAAGTCCGCGAGCGGGGACGGCCAGAGCTCCGCACTCGCGTCGAGGCGACCCCGCCGGGTACAGAGCAGCTTGCGCAGCCGGCCCTCCGTGGTGAGCGCGACGACCCCGCCGCGCGCCTCCCCGGCGTTCGCGGCCTTGGCGGACGAGCCGAACACGTGCCCCAGGCGGAGCCATTCCTCGGCACTGAAACCTGCGACACGCACATCCGGGCTGAGCATCGGCCGGGCGGAGTATAGTCGGACCATGCACTTCGACCAGGACCCGCTCAGGCTCGCCCGGGATCTGATGCAATTCGTCGACGCGTCACCGTCCCCGTACCACGCCGTCGAACAAGTAAAGGCGCGGCTTTTGCGCGAACAGTTCGTGCTACTCGACGAGCGGGAAGCGTTCCATATCGAGCCCGGCACGCGCGGCATGCTGATCCGCGGCGGTTCGCTGATCGCCTTCGTGCAGGGCAGCGCGCCGCCCGAAGCGGCGGGCTTCACGATCTTGGGCGCGCACACGGATTCGCCCAATCTCAAACTCAAGCCGCGCCCCGACTTCGAGAGCGCAGGCTTTCGACAGCTCGCCGTCGAAGTCTACGGAAGCCCGATTTTGCATACCTGGCTGGATCGCGATCTCGGGATCGCGGGACGCATCGTGTTGGCGGACGGCAGCGAGCGGCTGGTGCGACTCGATACACCGCGCTGCCGCGTCCCGAACCTCGCCATCCATTTGAACCGCGAGGTGAACAAGGACGGGCCCGGACTCAACCCGCAATTGCATTTGATGCCGGTGCTCGGTCTCGACACGCAGCAACCCCAAGCCTTCGCGGAGTTGCTCGTGGCCGCGCTCGCCGCGGCGGGGCACTCGGGCCTGACCCCAAAGGATCTGTTTGGCTTCGACCTGTGCCTATTCGATTTGCAGCCGAGCGCGCTCGGCGGCGTGGCCGGCGAATTCGTGTATTCGAGTCGGCTGGATAACTTGGTCTCGTGTCACGCCGCGTGCTTGGCGCTCACGGCCAGCACTTTGTCCGCCGAAAAGACGCGAGTGATCGCGCTCTACGATCACGAGGAAGTCGGCAGCCAAAGCGCGGTCGGGGCCCGTTCGAAATTCCTGGAGAGCGTGCTCGAACGCCTAGCCACCAGTCCGAAGGACGCCGGGCGTGACGCGAGCGCACGCGCGCTCTCACGGTCGTTCCTCGTCTCGTGCGACATGGCGCACGCGGTGCACCCGAACTATGCGGACAAGCACGACAAGCTCCATCGACCGCAGCTTGGGGCAGGGCCGGTGATTAAGGTCAACGTCAACCAATCCTACGCGACGGATGGAGCGGCGGCGGCGCGCTTCGTGCGTGCGTGTCGAGCCAACGAACTCGAGCCGCAGCACTTCGTGTCGCGCAACGACATGCCCTGCGGCAGCACGATAGGTCCGATCAGCGCGGCGCGCCTCGGCATCGGCTGCGTCGACGTGGGCAGCCCGATGCTCAGCATGCACTCGTGTCGCGAAATGGCGAGCAGCACGGACATCGGCCCCATGATCGGGGTGCTGACGGAGATTTTGGGCGAGCGCTGAGCTCCCCTTGAGACGGACCAGCGGGACGCGAAACATCGCTGCCGGTGCAGAAATGTCCGCGTCCCGTGCCGCCGCTCCCGCGCTCAGGGCTTCAGCGCGAAGCAGTAGATGCCGCCGTAGCCGCCGCCCGAGCCGACGTTCGCCGCGTTCGGACCGCCCATCTCCACTAGATTGACGCCCGGGGCGCAGCCGCCTTCTGCGAGAGCGGACATCCAATTCACGCCGCTACCCATGCGCGGCCAGGAGTGCCCGCACCACGGCTTGCCCGACGCGGCCTTGCTCGTCCAGTCGTTGCAGGTCGAGCCCATGTCCGTAGCGTGCAGCTTGCCGTCGGTGCCCGTGCCCGTGAGCGTGTCGTGATTGTCGGGGCAGGCGTTCCCGGTACAACCCGGCGATCCGTCCGTGTGATTCGGGATCCCGTTCTCGTTTGGAAGATCATTGATGATCGCGGCATCGGCGCCCATCGGACGGTCGTGCAGCAAGTCGGCTTTCGTGAGCGCAACCACGCGCCCGAGGCGATCGTACCAGGGGCCCTCCCCGATGCGATCGATGGCGTTCACGGGACCCGCCACAGTGCTCAAAAAGGCACGCCAGCCTTTGGCGCCGGCGCCGGGCATCGCCGCCTCGGCGATGGTCGTGCAGAGCTCGTCGGCACCGGCCAGGCCACGCAAACTCGAACTCGGCAAGTGCAGCTCGCCGCCAAAGCCGCTCTGGCTGCCCGAGTACTGGCGCATCGCACCGATGCTTGTCACGAAGAAACTGAACTTGTCGGTGGTTGCCGTAGAGCCGCCCGCCGCGCTCGAACCGCCGTTCGCCGCTCCACCGCTGGTCGCGCCGCCACTGCTCGTCCCACCGCTCCCCGTGGCCCCACCGCGCGCGGTGCCGCCGCCGCTCGTCGAACCGCCGCTCGTCGAACCGCCGCTTGT
>JAEUAF010000573.1 GCA_019695485.1 Sorangium sp. | reverse complement strand
CGCCAACATAAGCGCCACGAGATCCCGGTCACTGAACCAGACGGACGCGTGGTCGGCACGCTTTCTCTTTCGGACATCGCTCGGCCTCGGCATGTCGACAGCGACGAACCCGCGAGCGAAGATCCTTCGTGGATTGCAGCCACGCTCATCGATATCTACGCGGCCTAAAGCGGGAGGGCCGAGCTACGGCTGATCGGCGCTGTGAACCGCCTGTGCCTGCGGAGACGGCTGGCTTTTCGCCGTCCCCGCGCCTGGGCGCACGCGGTCTTTGCGCTCGATCAATTGCTGTACGAACTCGAGCTTCTGGCGAGCGCCGTCTCCAATGGCGAACGGATAGGCGTCCTCGAGACCCATGCTGCGGGTGAGCGCGTTGAGAACGACGGTCAGCTCTAGCCAGCGGTCGACAATCGGCAGCTTTGGATCGGAAGGCTGCAGCTTACCGAAGCTGTCGGCGGTCTCGAGAGTGTCCACCATGTGGAGGTAGTGCGCGAAGCTCTCCGCCCAATCCTCGTGCGGATGCGCTTGTGCGTAGATGCTGATGAAGTTATCCGATTCGTCGCGCTTGGCCCCGCCTGCATAGTGGCGCTTCAAGGCCTCGGCATAGTCTTGTCGTTCGTCTCCGAAGAGTTCGCGAAAGCGCGCAAGAACCGCGGGGCCGCTGACCAAGTGCTCGAAGTAGTAATGTCCAATTTCGTGGCGGAAGTGCCCGAGTAGACTGCGGTAGCGTTCATGCAGATTGACGCGCGCCTGCTCGCGCAAAACCGGATCGGCCTCGTCGATTTTGAGCGTGATGACACCATCGTCGTGCCCAGTGAGCACCAACGCTCCTTCGGCGTCGGCCTTGAATTCGAACGCGAGGCCGTGCTCAGGATCCGCGGACTTGTCGAGCAACTCGAGGCCTAAGCGATCGATGGTGTAAATCAGACGACGCTTGGCGCCCTCGATTCGCGCCCATCTGACCCGATTCTCGGGCGCGGAAAGATCGGGCACGATCTGGTTTAGCCGGCAGGCGCGGCAAAAAGCCTGTGAGTCGTTGGCGGGTAGCATCCACGTGCACACGCCTTCAAGCGAGTAGTTTTGACACTTCTTGTAGAGCAGGCCCTGGCTCAGCTGCGCTTGAAATGTGCCGTCGCCTGTCGGTTCGAGCGTAGCCAGGGCCTGCAGTTCGGGGATGAAGCCGAGCTCGCGCTCACACGCGAGGCAGCGGACGTTGTCGAAGAATATGCGAGCCCCGCAAGCGCATTCGAATGGTCTCATGGCGCGCGAAGCTATGCAGCCACCGTGCCGGCCTGGGGTGCCCCCGGCCCCGGCGCGCCTTCAGATAGCACCGCAGTCCAAGCGGCTCCGAAGAGCAGCACGTTGCCAGCAACGTAGATCCAGGTCGTCAGGAGCAGCAGCGTTCCCACGACCCCGTAAGCGTTATAGCTAATAACGTGCAGCGTGAGATAGGTCAGCGGCCAGCGTGCCAAGTGCAGGGCCACGCCGGCGGCGATGGCCCCGCAAAGCGCGGCTCCAAAGCGCACCTTCTTGTTCGGCACGATCCAATAACAGAGTGAGAGGGCGGCCGTCGAAAAGGCGAGGCTAAACGCTTCGCTCGCCATGCCCGGGAAGACGTCGGCGACAATCGGGATCTGCGCAACGACGAGCTCGATCGCCGAGAGAAACAGCGTTCCGAACAACAGCAACACGCTGGTTGCGATCACTAGTGCCGCCGCCGTTGCGCGTTCACGCAACGTCTGGCGCAGGATCTCGGTCAGAGAACCAGTGGCGCCCTTGCTTCGAAAGATTTTGCGCAACGCGGCGTCGAGCTCGAGAAAGATGCCGCTTGCGCCGAACACCGACCCGAGCGCGCCTACCGCGATGCCGATCGAGTTTCCCCCGCGAGCCTCACGAAGGCTTTGCAGCGTTTGCTCCAGGAGTGTCTTCAGGGCCTGAGAATGCGTCGCGTTCAGCGCCGAGACTAGCGAGTCCTGCAGGGCCGGTGAATCGCCCAAGACCAAGTGCCCGAGCGATATGGAGACCAACATCAGGGGGAACAGCGAGGAAATCGCATAGAACGACAGTGAGGCCGCTAGACGATAGGCCTCGGCGTCGGTGAAGCGATCGATCGCTCTGCGGAACGAGGCGTAGCCGCGGGGCCAAAATGACGTGGCGGGCGCCCCAGCGGCAAGGCTTGCGGCGGGAAGTGTGGCCATGTGCTGAGCGGCTCTAAGCAAGGATTGGACCTCGCAGTCGCCGCGAGGCGCGCGAGCGCAGTGAGGCGCGTCTGCGCGTCACGGGTGGGCGCACGGTTCGAGGGCATTAAGAGATCGAGCCCCCAGGCGGAGCAGAGAAGCGCGCGCTGCAAGCGGGCTTGGCATGCGCCTCGCATATCCGTACGAGCAGCCACTCGTGGTCGGACGCGCCAGCGAGCCGGCCGAGCGCGCTTTACTGACTCACAAGGAGCTACTGAAATGAAAACGCTATCTCTCTCCGCTCTCGCCGCCACGGTCGCTTTCGGCGTCGCATGCCAAAAGTCCCCCGAGCAGAAGTCACAGGAGCTATCGGACACACGTCAACAAGCCGCCGAGAACGTCGAACAGGCACGCCGTGAAGCCGCCGAGAAGACCGCCAAAGTGAACAACGAAGCGGACGAAAAGGTGGCTAAGGAGCAGGCCAAAGTCGACCAGAAAGCCAGCGAGGTGACGGCCTCGCTCGATAAAGCGCGTGCCGACGTGCGCAAAGACGTCGAAGAGAAATTAGGCAAGCTTGATAAGCGCATCGTCGACCTCCACACCAAAATCGCCACCGCCAAGAACACCAAGGCTCCGCGCCAGGATCTGGAGGAGTCGCTGCGAGGCTTGCAGTCGAAGTCGGCGTCCGTCCACAAGGACGTGACCGCTATCGACAACGCCAACGAATCCACCCTCGACGGCGTAAAGACCAATATCCAGGCCGAGATCTCCCAAATCGAGCAGTCGCTGGACGAGCTCGAGCGCAAGGTGTGAGCCGCTTACTTGGGCCGCCCGGGTCGAGCGCTCACTCCAACGATCAGAATTGGAATCAGAAAAGGATCGAAATATGGACAGTATACGAGATAAGCATTCACCCGTGGTGGACGTGGATGCGATCCGCGAAAGGGCTCGCGTCCACGTCGACGACGGTGCAGTGACAGAAGGCTACCAGGCCGATCGTAAAGCGGTGCTGCAGATCCTGGACGAAGCGCTGGCGACCGAGCTCGTGTGCATGCTCCGTTATCGCCGGCACTACTTCATGAGCGCGAGTCTCGGCGGGATCCACGGCTTTGCCGTGGGCACGGAGCTCTTGAAGCACGCCGATCAGGAGCTTGCGCATGCCGACCGCCTCGCGGAGCGGATCGTGCAGCTCGGAGGCCAGCCGAACTTCGACCCAGATACCATCGCTGAACGCTCGCATGCGGAATACTCGGAGGGCGCTGACCTTAGCGCCATGCTGCGCGAGGACCTCGTCGCTGAACGGATCGCGATCGAAACCTATGGAGAGCTGATTCGGTATCTCGGACCGAGCGATCCCACGACGCGACGCTTGCTCGAAGACATCCTCGCCCAGGAGGAGGAGCATGCCGATGACCTGGCTGACTTCTTGAGGGGATTACCCAGGGACGCTGAACGCGCTCCTACGCTCCCTGATGGAGCAATGCCCTGGGAGGGCGTCCGCGAGGCGTTTCGCGCCAAGTTGGCCGGCCCGCGCACGAGCCGGCCCGCAGATTCCTGGGAAAGCGTGGAGCCGGCACTGCGCTTCGGGTACGACGCTAGACAGCGCCAGCCGAGCGCGAGCGACGAATGGGATTCTGAACTCGAGGCGCGCTTGCAGCAGGAATGGGACACCTTGAGCCATTCTGCCGCGGACGAACCTCGGGCCACTTCTCCCTGGTACGACGTGCGGCAGTTCGTGCATCGAGGATGGCTCGGCCCGTAACTCGAAGTATGGGGGCGTTCGCGCGCTCTGGCCGAGGCTCGAAGTCTCAGATAGCCGGGGCCAGGGCCGCGAAAGTCTCCCCAGGCAAGAAGAGCTGTTGGCGCTCCAAGCGCACGTCGTCGCTTGCAAGATGGAGAGCATATGGCTCGCCCGTTTGGGGGAGCGGCACGTTCAGCGGGACAAACCCGAAGTTTACGAGCACCACCGATGCGTCCCGAAACAGCATGAGCAGTCCGCGCTCCGCGTCGAACGAAGCACGGACTTCCGAGGAAGCGAATTCCGGACGACTCCGACGCAGCCGAATGAGTTGCTCGTAGTGCTGCAGCATACGCTGATGAGGCGCTTGCTCGAGCTCGGAAAAGTTGAGTCGAGAGGCCTCGAAGGTGGCGCGCTCGCCGGGATCGGGGATCGCCCGCTCCGCATCACCGGGTAGGCGAAACTCTCGACGCCTGCCGTCCATCACGGCACGCGCCAGCGCTGGGTCCTGATGATCGGTAAAGTAGAGGAAGGGCGTATTCGCGTT
>JAEUAF010000568.1 GCA_019695485.1 Sorangium sp. | reverse complement strand
AGCGCTGCCACTGGTGATCGAGCTTGGCAAAGACGCGCAGCACTTTCACGAAGTGTCGCGTCGCAACGCCGACTTCACCGTGTGGCGGAGCGAATTCCCTCGCGAACTAGCACGCTTCGTGCGCCTGCGCGTGGCAAGGCGCACCATGTTCCATCTGGCGCGCGTGGAGATTCGCTAGTGGCAGAGCCGCGCTAACGCCGTCGCTCGGTCGCTTCGCCGCCAAGGGTTCGTACTCTCGAACCAGTCTGCACACGAGCTCGAATGCCGTCCCAGCGTCGACCCCGCAGCGACGACTCAAATGTTGCACGAAGTCCGGCGCCGGTTCGTCGACATCATCGATCGCAACCTGCTCCGGAAAAACTGCTGACCTAGAGTTATCGAACATCATTGCGTCGACGCGCGCGGCATAACCCATGATTTCCTCTTGAGCAGGCCCCTCAGCAGTAAGCGTGCCAACCAGCAGCGCGCACAAACCCCCAGGTTCAGACGCACCCTTCGTGACTGAGGGTGCGTCTGGCGGGGCAGATCTGCTCGCAAAGGGGCAATTCGGTCGACTCAGCGCGAACCTTCGAACCCGTGAACGCACGGGCAAAGGTCCCCATTCGAGCGCCGTGAGCGCATGGCCGTCCGTTGGCACGGCGCTCGCTCTCGCGCTTCGCCATGAAGACTCCCCTTGCGCTGCCCTTGCTTGCCATTGCACTCCTCTTCGCGGTCACTCCCGCGTTCGCGGACGAAAACATCGTGCGCGAACCGGATCGACATCCGCACCACGCATTCGAGGCGGAGCCGCACTTTCTGATCGCCCCTCTCTCGGCGGGGCCGCTACCGGGATTCGGATTTCGCGGGACGTTTACGCTGTCCGAAGCAGGCTTCATTCCCAGCATCAACGACAGCGTTGGCCTCGGGGTCGGCGTTGATTGGACCCGCGACAACGCTTATGTGCCCGTGGTCATGCAGTGGAACTTCTGGCTCAGCCGCTATTGGTCAGTGTTCGCGGAACCGGGAATCGCACTCCATGTCAATGACCGCTTCGGCAACGGCCGCCCCGACCTCACTCTCTACGGCGGAGCGCGGCTACGCTTCGCAGACCGAGTGGCCCTGACCTTCCGAGTCGGCTATCCAGGCCTGACGGTAGGGGTATCGTTCTTGTTGTGAAAGCACGGAAGCGCTCGCCAGCCCACGCTCGCGAGCGCTTCCGACGCTCAGTCCGAGCTTCAGCTAGTGTGATGCGCGTTGGGGCCCGCGTGTTCCCCTTGCGAGTTTGCAATGCGCGCCAAGAGTGGCTCGGCCTCATCCGCGACTTCTTGGGCCATCTCGGCGGCGGCCTTGCCGAGCTTGTTCAATTCGTGGCCTAGACGTGCGCGGGTTTGACGTCCGGGCGCGGGCGCCAACAAAAGCGCAGTGCCCGCGCCGACGACCGCACCCAAGCCGAGCAGGCCTAGTCCGGTCATGGCGTGATTTCGGCGGCGCTCGAGGCCAACGACGCCCAGCACGTCGTCCGCTTGCAGGTTGGCAATGATTTGGGCGAACTTGCGCGACGCGATGGCGGCGCCCACGGAGATCAGGAACTTTCTTGCATTCATGAGGCAATCCTTTCGGCGATGTTGCGACCCTCTGCGCGCTCGACGTGCAAGCACCGCACCAGCTGCGACAAGCCACCCGCGAGCGATGGCTCCTGCTGCGACCGGTCCACGATTGCCCCGACGGGGCAGCTCGGTCGATCCATCCTTGCGTGTGGAAGCGCGGCCGGCCGTAGGCAACTTAGGCGCTTCGCTCGGCGAGCAGCAGCGCTACTGGGAAACGCCGCAGCATGGCGCCCAAGGCGACCTTGCCCGAGTAGCGAACGTCAGAATCGAAGAGGTTACGATAGGAGCCCGCCGGCAGCACGAGCTCTGTATCGGCAAAGCCTGTGCTCAACAGGCGACGCCACAGTCGAGGGGCGACCGCGACCAAGTGCTCGCCGCGTGCGAACGCGACAACCCGGTCCGCGTCAGGCCCCAGCGGCTGCAGCGGCCGATACCCCGCGCTCGGCCCGAACCAGTCAGGCTTGAAACGCCGCAAGCCGAGCACCCGTTGCAGCAGCCAAAGCTTGGGCAACCCCTGTTCAAATCCGGCCAAAGCGTCCTCACTCGAGGCCCGCGTGGCGACTTCTAGAAGGCGCCGGTGCTCGTCGAAGTCGACGGGGCCGCGGTTGTCGGGGTCGGTCAAGCGTGTGTCCCACAGCTCGCTGCCCTGATAAATGTCCGGCACGCCGCAGGCGGTCAGCTTCAACAGCGTTTGAGACAGCGACGAGCGCCACGCCACGGGCAGCAGCTGTCCGACGAACTCGCCGACGCTCTGCAGCACACCGGGATTTGAGAGCACACTGCGCGCAAAGTCCAGCACGCTCGCCTCATAGCGGGCGTTCTGGTTCGACCACGAGGTCACGAGCTTGCTCTCCCGAATGGCCTTCTGCAGGTATACGCACAACCGCTGCTCGGAAATCGGGTACGATGCGACCAGGGTCTGCCAGATCAAGTACTCCGTCGAGCGATCAGGCGGGTCGCCGTGGAACCCGGCGTGCACGGCGCGAGACCACTCGTTGACCGCCTGTGCCCACTCTGGGGCAAACT
>JAEUAF010000480.1 GCA_019695485.1 Sorangium sp. | reverse complement strand
ACGTCGTGCTCGATTGGGCGCGTGTGGTGACCGGCAAAGGCGGGCGCGGTGGCGCCGGCGCGGCGGGCGGCGCGGGCCAACCTGGTGGCGGAGCGGGCGCTGCGGGCCAGGCACCGTTCGCAGACGTCCAGGGCAGTGAGGGCGAGCCGGGCACGCAGGGCGGGATTGGTGGTAGTGGCGGACCCGGCGGTGGCGGGCCTTCCGTCGGCATCGTGTACGTCGGCAGCGCGCCGACGGTGAACAACGGCTCGTACGCGCTCGGTCTGCCGGGAAGCGGCGGTGACCTGGTGGGTGGCAGCGCGGCAGCGGTCGGCGTGACGGCGCCGCTCTACGCGCTCGAGGAATGAGCCGCCTCTTCCCCCTCGACGGTGACGGCGCTGCTCGACGCGCTCGACCCGTGAGTGCGGCTCCACCTTTCGTCTGCTCGTGAATGATCTTCGGAACATTGAAAGTGATCCCATGAACAACTATCGATATCTGTGGCTGGTACCCTTGTTTTTGCCGCTCTACGTGGCGTGCGGCGACGGCGGTCGTGGTTCCGCGAGCACTTCCCTCGGGGCTGACAGCGAGGCTGGCGCGGGCGCCAAACTCGGCGCCGAAGCAGGTGCCTCCGGCGCCTCCAATGCGGACGACGCGAGCGTGGGCGGCGCAGGCAACGCGTTCTCAGGCGCTGCAGACGGCGACCCGTGCATCCTCAGTGCCGATTGCGCCGACGGCTCGCACTGCGACCTCGGAGTGTGCACTCACGACTGCAATCCGGAGAACCCCTGCAAGAAAGGCCTCGCGTGCTCGGCGCGTGGACGCTGTATCACGTCGTCCGCAACCGATACTGATCCGACGCCCGTCACGAGCCAGAGCGGCAGCGTTGCGGTGCTGCCGGCCGCGGCCGAGCTCGCCGAGTCCGACACGACGTTCGAGGTGAAGCTCACGAGCACGTCGAAGAGCGCGGTGGACTACCGCGTGGAGCTCCACGCGCCATTCTTGACGCTTCAGAGCGCCGAGCGCAGCACCTTCAAAGGCGAAACAACACTGAGCTTCCGCGTCAGCACCAAGGGACTCAGCGGCAACATCACGCGCGGCGCCATCTTGGTGCACACGAGCCTCGGCGACGCTGTCGTGAACCCCTCGATTCGCGTCGGGCTCACCGGCAATTACCAGGGAGTGATGCGCTATTCGGCGGGCAACACGGCGTTTGGGGACGTCGGGCTCGCGGTGCGGCTCAACGACAATCACGGCAACGTCGACATGGGGATCGACCCCGCCGGCTCGATGACCTTCCCGCAGAACGGGACCAACATCGCCGCAGGGCAGGGCACGTTCACGTTCAGCGATGGCTTGAATGTGACCGTGACGCAGACCATCGCCGCGGACTACGGCGGCGCGCGCAACCACTTCAAGCGACCGCTCGGGCGCCAGGTGAGCTTCTCGTTGAAGCCCGCGACCGGCGGCAGCCTGCAAGGCACGTTCGATGAGATTGTGTACGGCCTACTCGCGCAACCCGTGGTGCTCCACGGCACGGTGTACCTCGAGCCGCGCGAAGTCGCTCCCGATCAGTCGCTGCAAAGCTTCAGCGTGCCCAAGGCGGACGCTCCGATCTCCGGCACGAGCTCCTTTGCAAGCATGGACGTATTTCCCGGCTGGTCCGATTCGGACGCGCCCGCGTTTGGCAGCTGCGCCAACGGCACGCCGTATACGGACGTCGCATCCGGAGATCTGAATTCGATCGCCGCTCTGGAAGCGCGCTACTACGCGCCGCTGAACCAAGCGCTCTCGGCCGCGCGCACCAGCGCCGCCCCCGTCGAAGACATCGCCACGAGCTGTGCCACGGAGCTCGCGCTGCCGAGCCTCCCTTCGGCGAAAACCAGCAAGTGCGCGTACATTCCGCCGCTCGTCTGCGCCTTGCGCGACATCGCACAAACCCCATGGAACACCGCGGCCGACCAAAAGGGCGCCGACAACGCGTACACCCGACTGTTTGCGCGGGCCCTCGCGCCAGCCCTGCTCGTCAGCCAGAACCACATCGTCCACGGCTTGAAAGACTCCTTTCAGGACGCGACAACGACCGAGGTCACCGATTTCACGTCAGCGCGCGCGGTGCTCGATGCGCCACTGACCTTCTTGCTCTCGTCGGGGGCCCTCGAGGCGCTAGCGAGGGTCTCCGGCAACGTGGCCGCGGGGGATTCGTCGAGCGAGGATGCGACCATTCGCGACTATCCCGCCGGTCGAGCGCTGGCCCGGGCGCTCTATGTGCTCAACACCTTGGACCGCGAAGACGCCAATCGCGACGCGGCCGATCTCACCAAGAAGCAGAGCGTCAAGGTCACGAACGCCCAGCAACGCGGCGTCCTCGGATTGTTCGAAGGGGTCGCGCTCGCCTCCGTGCTCGAGGCTTGGAACAACCCGCCGAACCTCGGCAACGAATTCGTGGGCAGCCTGACGCTCTCCGACCGCGGCTTTCAGTCTTTGCGACAGGGCGCACTGGCCTTCGGCGTGAAAGAAGGCGAAGTGCCGATCCGCTTCGACCCGGCCATCGCCAGCGAAAGCAGCAACTTCGCCTACTTCCTCAACGTGCTCGCCAAGCCCGCGCTCGACGCCGCCACGGCAGACGAAGCCGCGTTCAACGCGGCAGAGCGCGAATTCGAGCAGAACGCCGCGGCTCTGAACACCGAGCTCGAAGGCGTGCGTCAACGCTACGAAGACCAAATCAGCGACATCTGCGGCGCCGGCTTCAAACTCGAGGCGATTCACGCAGACACAGACTGGATCACTTGTGGTGCCGACGGCAGCGGACAAATCGCCGAGCTCAGCAACGACATCGAACAGGCGAACCTGCGCGTGCAAGCGGGCCTCACGCGCTTCAACGGCATGCAGCAAAAAATCGCCATCGACCAAAAGCGCCTCGCCGACACCCAAGGCGTGCGCGAAGACACGCTCGACTTCACGGACGCCACCGGCAAGAAAATGACCGCGCTCACAGTTGCGGAAGGCTTCGTGAACGTCATGGAGAAAACCGTCGACATCGCCTCCCGCGCCGATCTCACCAACGGCGGCGCGCCGCTCGGCGAGGCACTCGTGATGGGCATGCTCGAAGCCACGCGCACCGCCATCGACGTCTCCCGACAGGACCTGCAGAACGCCCAGCAAATGCGCGCCCTCGCCGACGAGAAACAAGTCGAGCTCATCGCCGGCCTGGCCGACCTGCAAAAACAAACCATCGACATGGCCGAACTCAAAATCGACATGCAGGAAGACCTGCTCGGCGTGACCCAGGCCGAGCTCCGACGCCGAGACCTACTCGACAAAGCCAAACGCCTGTTCGAAGAGCACGCCCGAGCCCTCGACCGCATCGCCTCGAACCCCATCTCCGACCCCATCTACCGCGTGCTCGAAAGCCAAGCAGCGCTGAAAGCCGTCTCTTCCCGGTCCAATGCGCAGACCTGGCTTTACCGAACGGGCCGCGCGCTCGAATACGAAATGAACCAACCGCTCGGCGAAGCGTTGGGCCGCGCCGTGCTCGCCGTCAACAATTCCGCAGCCGCGGCCTCACTCGCGACCTGCATGCGCGGGATCTACAGCGACTACACGCGCATCT
>JAEUAF010000473.1 GCA_019695485.1 Sorangium sp. | reverse complement strand
TTCGATTTGCGGCCGCGGTGCCGCCCGAGTGGGCGACCGTGTATTTGCGCTTGCTCGACGAGGCGTTGCAGCGCGCCCACCCAGCATCCTTTCAAACGCGGGCCAATGAGCGCCTCGTGCGGGGTGGTGTGCTGCGACCCGTCTCGAACTGGAATTTGTTGGGGGCGATCAGCGCGGCGACATTCAGCGTCGAGCCGCGAACGAGCGAGGTGGAGGTGCGAGTTCGAGCATCCGTGACAGCGCTCGTCGCCTTCGCCGCGCTGGCAACCCTGCTGTTTACAGTCGAGAGTGCGCGGTTAGGTGCGGCGGCCTGGCAAATCGCCGCGGTTGGTCTTGGCCTGCCCTGGCTCTGCCTGTTTGGCTTGAACTACTGGCTAGCCCGCTACCGCCTCGTCCGCCTGCTGCGCCGCATCGCGAACGAGGCGACCCGGGTCGCGGAGGGCGAACGGGGCTGAGCACCCGAACCTCGCCTACAGCGCTTTTGGGTTCGCGCTCGACGTCGTCACGCCCGGCTTCTTGGATCTCGGCTACCGGGGGGTAAAAGCGTTTGGCGGCGACGAACGCCGCGCGGTGCTGTTACACAACGTTTTTCACGTACTCGGCGTGCTCGTGCTGGCGCTGATTTTCGTGGCGATCAGCGTGCGCATTCCGTGAGCGGAGCGGCTCTTGCGCCCAAAGCCACCCGCGTCCCGTACCTTGCGACTCCCCCGCCCTAAGCTCCGCCCGCAACCACCACGCGCACCGACTCCTCGACGATGCCGAGCAGCTCCTCGAGGTCGGAGTCGGCGATGTTGAGCGGGGGCGCGATGTAGACGGTGTTGCCGAGCGGGCGCAGATATGCGCCGCGACGCAAGGCCTCGGTGTACACGCGCTGGCCGCGCCGCTCGAGATATCCCTCGGGACCGGCAAGGTCGAGGGCGCCGATCATGCCGAGCGAACGTGTTCGGAGCACTCCAGGCATCGCGCCAAGTTCGCGGAATGCACGTGCGATGCGCGCAGCCTTGGGGCGCGCCTGCTCGAGAATGCGCTCTTCATCGAAAACGCGTAGGACCTCGAGCGCCAGGCGCGCGCCGAGTGGATTGCCGCAAAAGGTGTGGCCGTAATAAAAGGCTCGCTCCGGGGCGCCCAGGAATCCCTCGAAGATACGCTCGCTCGCCAGGGTGGCGGCAAACGGGAACATGCCGCCACTGAGGCCCTTCGACGTGCAGACCAGATCGGCCTGTACGGCGGCGTGTTCGGCGGCCCAAAACGGCCCCGTGCGTCCGAAGCCCGTGAACACCTCGTCGATTACCAGGAACACGTCATGCTTCAGGGTGAGTTCGCGCGCGGCGCGCAGAAACGCCGGATCGTACATGCGCATGCCCGCTGCGCCTTGCACCACCGGCTCGAGCACGACGGCGGCAATGCTGTCGGCGTCGCTCGCAAGCAGGCTCGATAGGCGGCTGAACGCTGCGTCGTAGCCGCTCGGCTCCGGAGCCACGTGCAAGCAATCGAGGACGACCGACGCAAAGGGTCGCCGAAAGACTTCGACGCCGCCGAGCGCGGTCGCGCCCAGCGTCTCTCCGTGAAAAGCCCCGTCGAGCGCGACGAAGCGGGCGCGCCCGGGGCGCCCGTTTTGTTGCCAGAATTGCAGGCTCAACTTCAACGCGACTTCGATGGCTGTCGAACCGTCGTCACTGAAGAAGACGCGGGGTACGGCGGGCGCGCGCTCCGCGAGGGCACGCCCAAGCTCTGCTGCGGGCTCGTGCGCGATCCCGCCGAGCGGTACATGCGGCATCACGCGAAGCTGTTCGCTCAGCGCTGCCAGCAGGCGCGGATGATCGTGGCCGAGCACCGCGCACCACCACGACGAGTTCGCGTCGATGTAGCTCCTGCCATCGACGTCGAAGAGACGCGAACCGCTGGCGCGCTCGACGACGAGCGGATTGGTCTCGTCGATGTAAGCCCGCATCGGCGTGTACGGGTGCCACACGTGGCGTTTGTCGAGTTCGACGATGCGCTCGCGACGACTCATGACAAAAGCCTGGCGGCTCCTGGCGAGGCGGGGGCTTCCGGCGGCTCGTGAAGCGGAACAACCAGCACGACGCGCGTCCCCTGCCCTTCCAGGCTATCGAGTAGCAGATCTCCACCGTGGGCCTCGACGATGCGGTGCACGATGGGCAACCCGAGGCCCGTGCCGCTCGGGCGCGTCGTAAAGAACGGATCGAGGGCGCGCTCGAGGACGTGCGGCTCCATGCCGTGCCCGCTGTCGCGGATCTCGATACGAGCCGCCGGTTCACCGCGCAGCTCACTGCGATCGACGCGGATTTCAACCACGCCGCTCGTGCCCATCGATTGGCAAGCGTTCGCCACCAGGTTATCGAAGACCAGGCGAAACAAGTTGGGATCGACATCCACAGTTTGCACGTCGGGATCGGTAGTCATGTGCACGCGCACTTCGAAGCCCGAGGCCACCGTAGAGCGGCAGCGATTGGCGAGCTCGACCAAAGACACGGGAGAGCGCTTGACGGCGACCGGCCGCGCGAAGCGCAGCAAGTCGGTCACCAGCCGGTTCAAGCGGGCCGCCTCCTCGTCCACGATGTCGAGCAGCATGGCGCGGTCCTGCTCACCGAGAGCGCTGCGCCTCAAGCCGGCGACCGCGTTCACAATCACCGCCAGGGGATTGCGCACTTCATGGGCGATGGCCGCGGCGAGTTCACCGACCGCCGCTAGCTGTTTCTTGGTGACGAGCTCGCTTTGCACTTGGGCGAGCTCGGCGTGGGAGTGACGTAGCTCTTCGGTGCGCTGGCGCAGATTCGTTGCGGTCTGCTCGAGCGCGCCCGCTGTCGTACGATAGCGAACGAGCAATGTGCCCGCGGCTCCCAGCGCGTAGACCATGAACACGTGCGGCAGCATGACCATGGTATTTTCAAGGACGCCTGCCGCCAAGCCGACGTCGTTCAACATGGCGCACACCAGCAATATGGAGGAGAGCAACGTCGCGAGAACCTCGCGCTTGCCCTGACGATACGCGAAGAAGAGCGCGAGCACCGCTCCGAAAGTGGCGGCGGCACCGGTCAAGTAGAAGAGCCCGCCTAACCAAGTCACGGCGCCATCCCCGTGTCGAATGGTAAGACCAAAGGAGTGCGAGACCCGCGAGTGGTACGAGTTCTTGATCCACAAGAGGTCGAGCCAATCCGCGACGACGAAGGCCAGTGCGCCCACGTAGAGCGGCCCCATGCCAGGCTGGCGGCGCGCCGGAAAACCAAACGCCAGCGAGAAGTGCAAGTTGAAAACCGCCGCCAAGATCGCCGCGGAATGCGAGAGCTGATCGGCGCGGTACTGCGCATGGACGTCGAGCGCCGAGAACTCCAGCAGAACGCCCAGCGTCAACAAACTGAGGCTGCCGCACAAGAAGCTGAACAGCGCGTATTCGCGCTCACGAGGACCGACCAGGTAAGCCAGACCGAAAAACAGCGCGAGCCCGAGATGCGCCACCGCCCACGCGGAGAGCACGCCCACCAAGAATTCGGACGTCACGGGTGCGGCTCCGATAACTCAGGATTCAGCGTGACGCGGCACGTGGAGCGCGGCCCCGATCCAGAGCTGAGCTCGAAGCTCGCGTCTCCGAGCGCCAATCCGCTCAGCGAGTAGGCCAGCTCCGGGTCGACAGAATAAGACTGCCTGCGACCGCGGCTCTCGACGACGAGTCCGAGCGCCTTTTCATGCGGGCCGAAGGCGAGCACGTCGAGCAGCAGGGGTACATCCGGCTTTTCGTAACGCGTGCCCGCAGGGCTCAGACAAAAGAGCCTGCTGGCGCCGCTGATCTGAGCGGAATTTTCGCCCACCGAGAATTCGACGAGCGACAACGCGCGTTGCCCCGTCGGCGACACGCCACGCACCGCACGCCCGTCGGGGCCGAGGGCCACCGCGAGCACAGCATGTGACCCTTCAGCGAGCGCCTGGTCGACGGGAAGCAGGTCACCCAGGCGCAGCGTCTCGCCGGCGAGCAGTCGCCGCGCGCGGAAGCCGTCCAAGGCAACCAGCACGCCTTCGCCCTCCACGCCTAGCAGGACCCCTTCCGCACGAATGCCGAGCGCTTGATGCGCGGCGAGGCGCAGATCCAAGTGATCACCAAACGCGGGCTCCAGGATTTCCACGTGGGGCCAAACTCGGGGCGGCGTCCCGGGCGGAAGCGGTGTCAACCGCACGCCGTTGGCATTGTCGGCGGGCGACGGCTGCACGGGGACGTTCGGGAGCGCCGTCACTCGAGGCGCGGGCCCCCGAGGCGCCTCGGGCGGGGTTGTCGCCGCACAGCCAACGGCAACCGCTGCCAAAAGAAGCGCACGCATCTTGGGGCCCCGAAACTTAGCGCAAGCACGCGGCTTTGGCGATGCGGACGCGGGCTCGAACGGCCGCCCGAGGCTGGTCCTTTCGGCACCGGGCCCGATCTGCTAGCTGGAGCATCCGATGAGTTACCTGGTCCTGGCCCGCAAATGGCGGCCGATGCGGTTCGAGGATCTGGTCGGTCAGGACCACGTCACGCGCACGCTTGGCAACGCCATCAAGAGCGGGCGGGTCGCGCACGCCTTCCTGTTCACCGGGGTGCGCGGGGTCGGCAAGACGACCAGCGCCCGCATCCTGGCTAAAGCCCTGAACTGCATGGGCGATCCGGAGCTGACCCCGCCCGGGGTCGACCCGGGCCCCACCGCGACCCCCTGTCTCAAGTGCCGGGCTTGCCTCGAGATTGCCCAAGGCACCGACATGGACGTGCGGGAGATCGACGGCGCCAGCTACAACGGCGTTGACGAAGTTCGAAAGCTCCAAGACAGCATCCCATACCGCCCGTCGCGCGACCGCTTCAAGATCTTCGTCGTCGACGAGGTCCACATGCTTTCGCAGAGCGCGTGGAACGCCTTCTTGAAGACGCTCGAGGAGCCGCCGCCGCACGTCAAATTCATTTTCGCGACGACGGAGGTCCACAAGGTCCCGGTCACGATCCTTTCCCGCATTCAGCGCTTCGATTTCAAGCTGATCAGCGCGCAGATGGTGGCAGAGCGGATCCGCTACGTGCTCTCACAAGAGGGCATCGAGGCAGACGACTCGGCCGTCTCGATTATCGCCCGTGAGGCCGCCGGCAGCATGCGGGATGCCATGAGCTTGCTCGACCAGCTGATCGCCTGGGGAGGCGAGTCACTACGCGGCGAGGACGTGGCGCGGGTGCTTGGCGTGGCTAGCCACGCAGTGCTTTACGAGATCGCGCGCGCCCTGGTCACGGGCGACGGCGGACGCTGTCTCGAGGTAGTCTCCGATCTGGCCAACCTGGGGCAAGACATCCCCCACGTTGCGCGGGATTTGTTGGCACTCTTGCGCGATCTCGTGGTCGCCAAGGTCAGCCAAGATCCGGCGCGGCTCTTGGATTTGCCGGACGGCGAGGCCGCGGACGTGAAGCGCTTGGCCAGTGAGGCCGACACCGACGACCTCTTGCGACTCCATCAGGGGTTCGCGCAAGGCTTCGACGACGTCGTGCGCAGCGGACAGCCGCGCGCGGCTCTCGAAATGTTGCTGGTGCGCCTATCTCGGCGGCCAGCGCTGGTGCCGATTGACCTCTTGGTGCAGCGCCTCGGTCAGCTCGAGCGACGGCTCGGTGGCAACCAAGCCCACGCCGCAGGCCCGCGCCCAGCGCCGAACGCGGGTGGCGCCGCAGGCGGCGGCGGTCAGCCGATGCAAGCGCGCAACCGCTAGCAGCGCAGCGCGCCTAGCCCCCGCCCGGAGAAAGCGGACGACCGCAAGGAGCC
>JAEUAF010000411.1 GCA_019695485.1 Sorangium sp. | reverse complement strand
TAGTCCGAACACCTGAACCAGTTTGTCGATGGCGCCGGTGGACCCCGACCCACAGAAGAGCACGACATCGTCGTCCCCTCCGCCCACGCTCGCGTGGATGATACGTCGCGCTTCTTCGCGCAGCTCTGTCGTCGCGCGGCCTGTGGCAGACGCCTCCGTGTGAGTATTTCCATAGTATGGCAGCACGTGACGCTCGATGAACGCCTCGATGAACGACAGCGCGCGCCCCGACGCGGTGTAGTCGGCATAAACCAGGCGGCGTGGGCCGAAGGGACCAGGCAGCACCGTATCGTCACCAATCAGGGCCTCCCGGATTGTGCTGAGGAGGGACCCGTTCGAAAGCGCCATCGAGACACCAGAGAGCAAGCTGCATGCCGGCCAGAGAAAGTGCGCCTTTTTGGCGTTTTTTTTCTGCCTCGCGCTGCTGCCCCGGCGCGCCAGAGAGCCGGTGTCCCATGGGACACACGCGAGCTGTCACAGGGGACTTGGTGCTTGGCGCGATACGCGACGCCGAGTAAGGTCGCGATTGTCGATGTCCTTTGGTTCCTGACGCGTGGGAGGGCGCGAGGATCGAGTTTTGCTAAGGGTAGGTCATGCGAATCAATCGCCGTAAACGTCCGCTTCGAGCGCTCCTGACCACGGGCACGGTCACGGCTCTCGCGCTCTGGGGCTGTTCCGACAGCACTTCCGAAAAGCTAGCGGCGGCGAAGCTCGCCGAGGGTTGCGTGCTCTCGTCCGACTGCGCGGCGCCTCTCGTCTGCGTGTTCCAGCTTTGCCACAAGGCGTGCGAGACAGACGTGGACTGCCCGCTCACCGAACGCTGCGTGCTCGCCGTCGAGCCTGGCGTCGAAAACCCTGATGGCCTCAAGGTGTGTCAGCTGCCCGAAGAGCTTGCGTGCAAGAGAGACAAGGACTGTCCAGGTTACGAAGTGTGTGGTGTGGACTTCGAATGCCGCGACGCTTGCACGACTGGCGCGGACTGCGTCACGACGCAAATCTGCGCAAAGAGCGGGCAATGCGCGAGCACTGAGCCAGGCAAGGACCACATCGATGCCGCGGGCAATATTCTGCAGAGCGGCGGCAGCGGCGGCAGCGGCGGGGGCGAGAGTAGTAGCGGCGGCGCAAGTGGTGGTGTGGATACCGGAGTGGATTCGAACGCTATGGGCGGCAGCGGGGGCACCACGAACTCGGGCTCCGGCGGATCGCAGACCGGCGCTGCGGCGGGAACGCTCGGTTCGACGAGCGGGGGCGTCACGAGTGCGAGCGGGGGCGTCTCGACCATCGGCGGCGGCGCTGGCGACAGCCACAGCGCGGAAGCCGGTGCCGGGGGCGCATCCACGACCTATGTCGAGACGAGCGACGGCATCGAGGCTCAGCCGAACGACACGCGCGAACAGGCACTCCCGCTCGAGCCGAGCCCCAGCGTGTGGCTGAACGGCGCCAACGATCAAGACTGGTTCTACGTCGATGCACCCGACGACGGTAAAGCCCACCTGCTCTCGATCCGCTTCGTGCAAGAGAGCGGCACTTCGACCGCGTTCTTCGCGTATTCCTCTGATTTCACGCAGGTGGGCAAATACCAGCCCAACGCGGGCACGACCGGCTCGTCAGTCTACTTTTCGATGGGTCCCCACACGCGCACCCTCGTGCAAGTTTACTCCGCCAGCGGGTTAGCAGGGCGGGTGGTGCTCGATTGGCAGCTCACCGACGAAGCCGATCCGTACGCGCACGCGGATCGGGCGAGCGCCACGCCGATTGAGCTCGGCACCGAGATCCGGGCGCAACTCCTGAACCGCTATGTGAGCGGCTCCGATCATAGCAGCGCCGATTGGTATCAGCTCGATTTGGCCGCCGGAGACGCCACGGTGCGCGTCAGCAGCGCGCCCGGCGTTCACCTGTCGATGACCTTGGTCGACGCCAACAACGTGCAGAGACAAATGGTCACTTCAGGCGTCGATGTGACCGGCGATTTCACTTTCAGCCTCACAAGCGGGGGCCACTACTACCTGCGTTTGAACGACTACAACATCTCCGCGAAAGAGACCGACACGGCCGCCTGGGCAGTCGGCGCGGAACCCACGTACATGAGTCAGCAGTACGTTTTTCAGGTCTTGCAGTAATCTGAGCGCAGGAGGTGACCTTTGGCAGTCGACGTGCTCACTGAAATCGTGATCGATCGCCCGCGCGGCCAGGTTGCGGCCTTCGCCGGCGAGCCGGATAACGCGCCGCTCTGGTACGTCAACATCAAGGCAGTCGAATGGAAGACGTCGCCGCCCCTCGCCGTGGGCTCGCGTGTCGCGTTTCTGGCCGAGTTTCTCGGTAAGCGCCTGGCGTACACTTACGAAATCGTGAGCCTGGTGCCGGAGGAGCGACTGGTGATGCGCACCGCCGAGGGGCCCTTCCCGATGCAAACGACTTACACTTGGGAGTCGACGAGCGAGCGCAGCACGCGCATGACGCTGCGCAATGAGGGCGAACCGGCAGGTTTCTCGAAGCTCGTCGCACCGCTGATGGCGGTGGCCATGCGGAAGGCCAATCGCAACGATCTCCAGCGCCTAAAAGGCTTGCTGGAAGCCCGCTGAGGGTGGACCGATTGCCAGCCGCACGGCGCGCCGCCTTGAATTCAACGCTCGCCCGAATCCGATCAGGTTGTCAGCCGCTGGCAAAGTACCGCTCGAGCCCGTCCAGACATCCGTTCCAGCCCATCTCGTGGGATTCGCGGATGCTCGCGCTGGGGATTTGCTCGTGAATGACGACCACTTCGGTGTGCTCGCCGTGGGGCTCGAAGCGGACGCTCACTCGTGAGACCTGATCGTCGCCCGCGCGCCAACTGTAGACGAGCTGGTGAGGCGGATCGACCAGTTCGAATATGCCCTCGATGATCAACCGCTTCCCATCGGGCAGCAGGTTCTCGATCTGGTAGCGCCCGCCCACGCGCAAATCGACTTCGGCACGCGAGCAGGTGACCGGTCTCGGCCCCCACCAAGCTCGAAGCTGCTCCGGTTGGGTCCAGGCATCGAAGAGGCGGGCCTGGCTTGCGCGAATCGTGCGGCGCGTAACGAGGACGATGTTGCCGCTCATCGCCGCCGCCTTTCTGCTGGCTGTTCGACGTGGCGAGCGAGCGCTTCGAGCGTGTCCTCCCAGAACGGGCGGTAGCTGGCGAGGAACGCGACCGCACTTTCGAGCGGCGCCGTTTCCAGGTGGCAACGGTGGTACCACCCGTCCCGCTCGCGTCGCATCAGGCCCGCGCGCTCCAGAACGCGCACGTGTTTCGACACCGCGGGTAGCGTCATTGCGAACGGGGCTGCAAGCTCAGTGATCGACGCAGGCCCTTCGGCAAGGCGCGTGAGGATGCGCCGCCGCGTGGTGTCCCCGAGCGCGGAGAAGACCAAGTCGAGGTGGGCGTCCCGCGCCGCCGCGGCTGCTCGTGTTGACATCAATGCCCAATCACTATACCAAACGGTTAACTCATTCGCGAGGAGAAACTCGGTCATGTCGAACATTCACCAAGAGATCACCCTGAGCGCAGCGCCCGCGCGCATTTACCAGGCTCTCGTCGACTCGAAGCGCTTCGGCGAGCTCACTGGCGCGCCCGCCAGCGGCGCCGCGGCTGAGGGGGCGTCGTTTTCGGCGTTCGGCGGCCACATTACTGGGCGTCACGTCGAATTGGTGCCGGGTGAGCGCGTGGTCCAGGCGTGGCGCGCGAAGACCTGGCCGGAAGGCTGCTACTCGATTGTGCGCTTCGAACTTCAGCCATCCGGCAAGGGCACCAAGATCGTTTTTGACCACGACGGGTTCCCTGCAGACATGACGGAGCACCTCGCCGAAGGCTGGCAGGCCAACTACTGGGACAAGCTCTCGAGCGAGGTTTGAGCGGAAGCGCAGCGCGAAGCTCGCTCAGTAGGGCGTCCATTCCTCGGATGCCTTGGCGCGGCGGCCGTGGTGCGGCATCCTTTCGGCGTTGGGAAGAAATTCCCGGGAGAAAGCTTTCGCATGTCGAAACGTCAATATCTAGTTCTATTCAGGAATAAGGCCTCAGCCGCTCAGCCCGGCCCTTCGCCGCAGCAGATGCAGCAAATGTTTGGGGCCTACAAAGCGTGGATGGAACGCTTCAAAGACGACATCTTGGACCTCGGTGACAAGCTCAAGTCCGACGGCCGCGTGGTGACCGCGTCCGGGGTCGCGGAAGGGCCGTTCGTGGAAGCCAAAGAGGTCGTGGGCGGTTACATGATCATTGCGGCGCACAATTTCGACGCAGCGGCAGAGCTCGTCAAAGCGTGCCCCGCCGCCGACAGCCCGGGAACCTCTTTGGAGATTCGTGAGCTCGTAGGCGCGAAGATGTGAGCGGGAGGCGGCGCCAGTCCTAGGGCTTTCTCGGTCCCGTTT
>JAEUAF010000379.1 GCA_019695485.1 Sorangium sp. | reverse complement strand
GCGGGAAGGGCGGCGGCACATCCAGCGCGGGAGGGGCGCCGAATGCGAGCGGCGGCGTGTTTGCTTCCGGAGGAAGCACTCTCGGCGGCGCTGCCGGGGAGCCGGCGGGTGGGGACCCGAACAGCTCGATCGGGAGCGGCGGCACGCTTCCCGATCCGACCAGCGGCGGTCAAGGCGGAGTTGCGGGTCGGCTAGGCAGCGCGCAAGGCGGAGCCGCAGGTGGCCTCGGCGGCCAGGGCGGAACCGCGGGTAAGTCTACCGGCGCGGCGGGCAACACCACGCTGATGACCGCGCCTAGTTGCCTTGGCGGCGGATTTGGGCGCAGCGACTGCGGGCCGCTCCACGACGAAGACTGCTGTGCCACGCGTAGCGTGCCCGGCGGCTCCTTCAATCGCCAGAATGATCGGCAGATGCCGGCGACGCTGAGCGGGCAACGCTTGGATCGCTTCGAGGTCACGTTGGGCCGCTTTCGCGCCTTCGTGAACGCGGTCGTCACGCAGGGCTATCTGCCTGCGAGCGGCGCTGGCAAACATGTCCTGCAGGGCGGCCGCACGCTGGCCATGGACGGTTGGGACGAAACCTGGAACGCACATCTGCCAAGTTCCCTCGAGGAGTGGTCGGACGTGAATCACTTGCGTTGTCCTTACAGCTTCTTCACCGAGGCAGCCGAGGCCAGCGACGCGCGACCGGTGGGCTGTCTCGACTGGTACCAAGCTTACGCATTTTGCATTTGGGACGGCGGCTATTTGCCGACGTTCGATGAATGGAATTACGCCGCAGTCGGTGGCAGTCGACAATTCGCGTGGCCGTGGGGCGCCGCTGACGTAAACCCGGACTTAGCCGTGGTTGCCATGGGGTCCGACGCCGACTTGCCCCTGGTGGGCTCGAAATCACCCGCCGGCGACGGCTACTTCGGGCAGGCGGACATGATCGGGAGTGTCTGGGAATGGATGCTGTCGGGAACGACCTGGATCACACCGTGCCTCGATTGCATGGGCGACTTTGCGTCCGGCGATCACGTGGGGGGCAGCTACGTCGACCCGGATAGCGGCGTCTCCGATACGCACAACGTGGCCCCCGACGAGCGCTGGGTCGATCTTGGGATGCGCTGCGCCCGACCTTTGTAGCCAATCTTCGCGCAGCGCCGGCCGTTAGGGGGTAGTTAGGGGGAGCTTCGTGCTTGCGCACACTGGCGAGTGAGCCGTACCCTTCCGAGGGTTGCGATTGGGTTGTGCAGCGCGAGGGCAGGGGAAAGACCATGACGGATAGGACGAAAGCTTTCGGGGTAGCATTTCTGACGCTCGCCTGTGTTGCGGGCTGTAGTGGTCGCGCCGACTCCAATACACTGCCGCCAGGCGGAGCTGGCGGCACGAGCGGCACGAGCGGGGCTGGCGGCACGAGCGGGTCGAGCGGCGTGGCGGCTCTCAGTGGTGCGTCCAGCATCGGCGGCGACCTGAGCGGACGAGGCGGCGATGTTTCTGGAATCGGCGGGCTCGACGCAACGGGCGGCGTCACGGCGATCACGCAAACTGGTGGCAACACCGCCCTTGGGATAGACCCGAGCGGCGGCTCGACTGTCAACCACGACCCTGTGTTCCCCCATGAGGCTGGCACGCCCTGGCGCACGAGCGGAGCAAACTTCTGTCCCGCCGGCGGCGTGCAGCTCTTCGCTTATGGTCCGTTTTCCGACCCTCGCGGGGTCTTCATGCTTACCCAGAGCGGCAACGATGCGTTGAGCCTGTTCCGCAACGAGGGCAGCGGTTGGACCGAAGCTCCAACCACCCTCCCGAACGCTCCCGTCGGCCTGACCGGCTTTCCGCAAGGGAGTTTGCTGGCCTATGGCGCGAGCGACTGCGGCGTCGAATTCATCGACGGAACTACCGTCACCTGCTCGGAAGCGGGCCCAAACGCTTGGCCCGCCTTTGTGGTGGATGCCGCGACCGCCTACGCTTGGCGCGAAAACAGCCTTCTGAAATACGACGGTCAGATCTGGTCGGAGCAGGCGCAAGCGCCAGGTTTTCAGGCCTACAGTCTGTGGGCGCAAGCCGATCGCGCCTGGGTAGGAACGAGTGACGGTCAAGTGCTCGCCTTCGTTGACGGGGTGACGACCCCCACGGTCTTTTCAGGCCTCGGCTCAGGCATGGTGTCGGCGTTGTGGGGCTTCGCCGCCGACGACATCTACGCCGGGACCGAGTCCGGAGGGGTCTATCACTTCGACGGAACGGGTTGGACCCAAAGGGTGGCCACCGCCGGGGATTGCCCGGGCATTCGCGGCATGTGGGGTGCCGACAACGTCCTCTTTTACCGTACGCGGGGCAGTCTGGTGCAACTGCGAGATGGCGACGAAGTCATCCCAATCATCGATGTCCCCTGTGTGACGACCTTCTCCGATGGAGTCAGCGCGTCCGCCGAAATCACGGGCCTCTGGGGCAACTCACCCAACGAAGTGTTCATTGCTACCCGCGAGTGGCAGGTGGTCCCGCGCATGAACCCCTTTGCCCCTGGGACTCAGAGTATCTCGGCGGGAGCCGGCACCTGCAGTACTGTCGGCCTGCTCTGGTTCGACGGCGTCAGCGTGAGCCCGCTCTGAGCCGTTTTGGACCAAGACACGCTGTCCAGCAACACGACAGAGCGCACTGGCTACGCCCCGTCGCACACGCGAGGTGCGTCGCGAAATTGCGTGTCTTCTGTGCAGAGCCAGCGTGCCTCATGTGGGCTTCGGTAGCAGAGGCACACAAGTCGCAACCAACTGTGGGTTCGTTCGAGCGAATGTGCGGTGTCTCGATTTCGAACTCGAGTTCAGACCTGCGCGTTACGGCCGGCAAACGCTGACCACGACTCTCTGCTCAAAAGTGCTCCTGGGCACAGGTTCGATGTCCGTGTGGCCACTAACGCGCGCGTCAAGCGGACGACGCTGCACTCAGATCCGCGCCACGTGCCCGGCGAGCATCAGACGCCTCGAGCACGAACGCGAGTGCGCTCGCTGACCCGCGCGTAGCTGCATCTTTTCCGGGCATTCGAGACCAAAGCGCGGCGCCGAAGAGCACGCGAGCATGCGCTATTCGATCAAAATACGAGCGACCCACTTCGATGCTTTTTGCCCCGTGTCGCGTGCGCTGTGCACGACACGCGAGCTCACTCAAATCGGCGTGTTCCGCCACGCGCAGCCAAACTTCGATATGTGACGCGCAAAGATTGGAAGAAGAACTTGCGAAGCGCGAAGTAAGTTTGCAAACTGTGGTGATAAACGATCGAGGGGAAGCCGCTTCTCGGCACCGCGACATGTCACGACGGCCATTGCGTTCGCGCCAGTGAGGGGCCGCCGGCAGCGCGACGATTCGAAATATTGAAATTTAGGCGCGAAGGCACGGAGGTTTCACGTGTCCCGCAAACCAACAAGTCACGAGGCCACGCTAGCTGCTGGCCAAATGCTCGGACGCTACGAACTATTGTTGCCGATTGCATCGGGAGGGATGGGTAACGTGTGGGCTGCGCGCCTGAATGGCACGCGCGGCTTTCACAAACTCGTCGCCATCAAGACCATCCTGAGCGCAGTCGACCATCCGGCACTCGAAGAGATGCTGTTCCAAGAGGCCACGCTGGCCTCGCAAATTCACCACCCTAACGTCGTCGAAACGCTGGAGCTCGGCGAGCACGATGGCTCGATGTATCTGGTGATGGAGCTCGTGCTCGGTGAGTCGCTGAGCTTCATCATGCGCGCCGCCTTGGCGGAAGGCGGCCTTCCGTTTCAGGTCTGCGTGAACTTGATCGGCCAGGTGTGTCGCGGCCTGCACGCGGCGCATGAGCTCTGCGACGCCTCCGGCAATCGGATCGGTCTGGTCCATCGCGACATCTCGCCCGCCAATGTGCTCGTCACTTACTCGGGCATCGTGAAGATCGTCGATTTTGGCGTGGCGACGACCTCCTCCAGCGCAACACACGGCTCGGGCGAGATCAAAGGGAAGATTTCGTATCTCGCACCCGAACAACTACAAGGCATTCCGCTCGATGCCCGTGTCGACGTGTTCACGACCGGCCTGCTGCTCTATTTGATGACGGTCGGCCGACATCCGTTCCGCAGCCCGGCCGACTCGGACACGCTCGGTCGCATCTTGTCCGATGTGCCCGTAACGCCGCCCTCCGCGCACATCGAAGACTATCCGGAAGCGCTCGAGGCTGTCGTCTTGCGAGCCCTCGAGAAGCGGCGGGAGCGGCGCTTTCCATCGGCGATGGCGCTCGCGGATGCGCTCGAGGCCGCGTTCCCGACTGCGTTCGGTCCGCAGGGAGACCGCGCCACGCGCGACTACATTCAGGAGCTCTTGAAGAGCCGCATGGTCGAACGCCGCGCCACGCTGCGCCTCGCCGAAGAGCTCGCCGAGCACTCGCCAACGCGCGATTCTGTGCTGTCGGTCCCCGCGATGGTCGCCGCGCGCGCGCCGTCGAGGCCCTTCTCACGCGGCGCGTCGCTCGCAGTCGGCGCCACACTACTAGCGCTCGGCGCGTTCGCCACGGCTTCGCGCAGCTACATGCAGGCGCCCAAAGGGGTCGCGGTCCAGGCGGCGACCCTCGTGGCCCCGCAAGCGGCCGCCGCATCTCCGGCCGGCGCGGCTGCGCGCGCCAGCGAGCCGGCGATCGCGGGCACCACGCAGCTCGAG
>JAEUAF010000299.1 GCA_019695485.1 Sorangium sp. | reverse complement strand
TTCGTCGGCACCCCGATTTTTGAGACAAGCCCGCAATTTCTCGCTCGCCCCGTAACCATGGGCTCGTCGCCACGTAACGAGCGGGGACAGCCGCTCCCCCGACGGCTGTCTTTGCCAGGGAGTCTCTCATGAAGCGTGTCGACGCCTATCAGCTCAGCAACTTGCCCCTCGCCGTCCGCGTGGCCGCATCCATCGGCCTGTTGCTTGGCATGGGGCTGTTCTGGTCGGGCTGGGTGGTCAGTGTGTTCGCGGTGGACTGGGACGTGACGCTGCTCACTATCCTGGGCTGGGGCGACCGTTTGATGGGCTTGCCGCACACGGCTTACCGCATCCTGTTCGCGGCTCACGCGCTGTCGCTCGGCTTGCTGGTTCCTTTGGCGTATGTCCTATTTCAGCGCACGCCGCTGCCGCGCCTCACGCGCCGCGCCGTGTTCGCGCTCACGGCGCTGCTTTGCAGCGCCGATCTCGTGTGCTGGGCGCTCGTACCGGTGTCGAACGTGGCGCAAGCGCTGCTCGGCGGCATCGTGATGCTGCTCACGCTGTGTCTGCTCTACTTGATAGCCTCGCCACTCGGCTCGATGTGGATGCGCACGCGCTGGCAGTCGGCGCCGAGCCAGCCTGTGCGGGTGGTGGTGGTCGGAGGCGGGTTTGCTGGGCTCTACGCAGCGCTCGGCCTCGACAAGGCGCTCGGCCATCACCGCATGCTCGAGCTCAGCGTGCTCGATCGTAAGAACTACTTCCTGTTCCCGCCGTTGCTGCCCAGCGTCGCCGTCGGCGCGATTGAAACGCGCCAGGTCACCTACCCGTTTCGACGCCTGTTCGAGGCCAGCAACGTGCGCTTCAAGAAGGAGACCGTGCTCGGCATCGACTGCGAAAAGCGCCTGATCCGCTCGCGTGTCGACGTCGACGCAGACCCAATGACCGGAGAGATCCGCGTGCGACACGACGAGACGCCCTACGACTACTTGGTGCTGGCGCCGGGCTCGACCACCAACACCTTTCGCACGGAGGGGGTGGAGCATGCGTTTTTGATGCGCGAGCTTTCCGACGCAATCGCGCTCCGAAACCACGTGATCGATTGCTTCGAAACGGCCGGGCGCGAACCGAACCCCGAGCTCGCCCAAAAGATGCTGCGCTTCGTGATTGTCGGCGCCGGCCCAACGGGCGTCGAAGTGGCCTCTGAAATCCGCGACCTCGTCGACCACGTCCTGATTCGGCACTATCCCGAGATCGACGTGAGGCGCGTCGAGGTCGTGGTGATCGACCCCGGCAAGCGCATCCTGAACGGCTGGGACGAGAGCGTCGCGAAACGGGCCGCCGCACAGCTCGAACGGCTCGGAGTGCGCGTTCATTCGGGCGGCCGCGTCGCAAAGATCGGGCCGGATTGGGTGCTGTTGGCGGACGGCACGCGCTTCGAGAGCCGGACCTGCGTGTGGTGCGCGGGCGTCGCAGCGTCGGAGCTTCTCGTTCAGTGCGGACTGCCGCTGAACGCCTCTGGTCGCGTCGAAGTTGACGCCGATTGTCGCGCCAAGGGCCAAGATCGGGTGTTCGTGCTGGGCGACGCGGCGCACTTGCCGGGCCCGGACGGACGCCCCTTGCCACCACTCGGGCAGGTCGCGTTCCAGCAAGGTGCGCAAACGGCACGAAACCTAGTGCGACTGCTGACCGGAAAGCCCACGCGCCCCTTTCGATATCGAAACTTCGGACAGCTCGTGAGCGTCGGACACCAGTTTGCCGCCGTGAAGCTGCTGGGCATCCGCCTGACGGGGTTCCTGGCGTGGATCGTCTGGCGCACGCTGTATCTCGGGAAGCTGGTCGGCTTCGGCAACAAGGTGCGCGTCATGCTCGATTGGACTCTCGATTTGTTCATCGAGCGCTCGACGTCTCCATTGCACGCCACACGCAGCAACCTGATTGCCCGCGCGGCCGCGCCAGTGCCCGGGCCAGCGCGAAGCGCAACGCCAACCGGTGTCACGGAAACACCTCCGCTGACACCGGGGCCCGAGCATGCAGGGCGCCTGCCGTTGCCCCAGGCGGAGCCGCGGGTCGAGCGCGGCACCCCCGCGGCGGAATGAGCGCGGCACCGAGACCCGCCGAGCAGGGGCTAACCATCGATTAATGCAGCAGGTTTCGACTACCCGGCCGCCCCGCGCACGGGGCCTCGCGCGACGTGGCCGGAAGCGACGACCCCGCACGCACCCAGGAAAACGCGCCTAGAAGCGTTGGCGAACCGAGCCACGACTGCTACTTCGACGGGCAGCGGTCACACGCCCTCGAGGAAAGTCATGGCTCTCAGCGAATCTCTCCGAAACGAACTCCAAAGCTTAGTGACCAACAACCGCGTGGTGCTCTTCATGAAGGGCACGCGAGGCGCACCGCAATGCGGATTCTCCGCGCAAGTCGTGCAAATTCTGGATGAGCTTCTCCCAAGCTACGAAACGGTGGACGTGCTGAGGTCGCCGGAGCTCCGCGACGGCATCAAGGAATTCTCGGAGTGGCCCACGATTCCGCAGCTATTCATCGATGGACAGTTCGTCGGCGGCTGCGACATCGTGCGAAGCTTGAATGCTTCGAAGGAGCTCCACCAGCTGCTCGGGACGAGCGGTTCGGTACCGCCCACGCCCAAGGTGAAGGTGAGCGCCGCCGCGGCGAATGCTTTCCAAGCCGCAGCTGACCCGAGTGGCGACCAGCTTCACCTCAAGATCGACGCGCAGTTCCAGTATGATTTGTTTTTTGGGCCGAGCGAGGCCGGTGAAATCGAAGTCCCAACGAATGGACCGACGTTGTGGATGGATCCCGCAAGCGCTCGACGTGCGGATGGCCTGAGCATCGACTTCGTCACCGGCGACGGCGGCGGCTTCAAAATCGAGAACCCGAACGAACCCCCCAAGGTCAAGCAGATCGCTGCACCCGAGTTGAAAGCGATGCTCGAGCGCGGCGAGATCACGCTGTTCGACGTGCGTCCTTCGAGCGAGCGCGACATCGCGAGCATCGCCGCGGCTCACGCGCTCGACGCGCAAGGACAAGCGCTGCTCTTCAGCCTCGATCGCGGCGCTGCCGTGGCCTTTCATTGTCATCACGGAGTCCGCAGCCAGGACGCCGCGTCGCAGCTCATCGGCGAAGGCTTCCGCAACGTGTACAACTTGAAGGGCGGCATCGACGCTTGGTCGAACCTCGTCGACCCTTCCGTTCCCCGCTATTGATCGCCAGGAAAACCCCGGTATGTCTTCCCATCCCACGAATTTTCAAGGTTCCGTCCCCGACGCGCTGCGCGAGGCGATTGAAGGCCAAGTGCCGGACTCGAAGGCCGTCGTCAGTGGCGGTGGCGGGCACTACACGATTGAGGTCGTCTCCCCGGCGTTCGCCGGCAAGAGCATGCTAGAGAGCCAGCGCTTGGTCTACAGCGCCATCGCGCACTTGATGAAGGGCGACGCGCCCCCCGTTCACGCGGTCGACAGCCTCAAGACGCGCGTTCCCGCGACCTGAGCACTCTCGCGTGTTGGCGTTCCTGCACACTGCCAGCGCGCACGTCGCGACGTTCAGCGAGCTTTTGACGGAGCTCGACGCCCGCATCCCGAGTCAGCACGCCGTTCATGAGGAACTGCTGGCTTTGGCGCGCAGGCTTGGGCCTGACAGCGCGGAACTTCGCGAGGCTACCGCCGCCGCCATCCGACGGCTTATCCATGCGGGGGCGCGCGTGATCCTGTGCACCTGCTCGAGCGTTGGCGCGGTCGCTGAAACGACTCCGGTCCCGAACGGGAGCCGGGTTCTGCGCGTCGATCGTCCACTGGCAGAGCGTGCGGTCGCGAGCGGGGCGCGCGTGCTGGTGTGTGCCACGCTCGAAAGCACGCTGGGACCAACCAGCGCGTTGCTGCGTGAAATCGCCGCGGAGCGCGGCAGTTCCGTCGAACTCACGGAGGTCCTTTGTGATGCCGCGTGGCCTTTCTTCGAACGTGGCGACCGGCAGGCGTATGCCGAAGAAATTGCAATCAGCCTGCGGGAGCGAGCGTCTGCGAGCGATGTCGTCGTACTCGCGCAGGCGTCCATGGCCGCGGCCATCCCGATGTTGAAGGCCCTCCCCTGCGAGGTGCTTTCGAGCCCACGACTCGGGGTCCAGGCCGCACTCGAAAGCTACGCGACCGCGCTCGATCTGCTACCCTAGGCCGGGCGATGCACACGCTACCCCAGCGACGGCCCGCGCGGCGGGTTCGGCGAGGCAACTCGTTTTTCGGGTTTGGCGCCTTGGGTGCCGTGCTGCTGCTGCTGGGCTGCGGAGGGCGAACCTCGGTGAACGCGGCGCTGTGCGAGCGCTGTGACGTCGCTGGCGGCGCTCCCGCAAGCACGGCGGCGGGAGGACGGGGAGCGTTCGCACTGGGCGGTGCCCCCGGCTTCGGGGGAACGACGCAGACCACCTCGAGCGGGGGCCAAGCCACGACAACCCCGGGGTCGGGCGGAGTGGCTGGCGGCGCACCCGCGACATCCGATCCCTTGCCGGACGCGCTCGGCTGCAAGGGGACGACCCTGCCCGCACAGTCAAGCGCTGCCTGCACGGGCTTCACGTCGGAGTGTGAGGCGCTTTCGTTCGATACCTATCTACTCGTCGAACGTTCCGCAAAGATGGCCGAGCCGTGGGGCGGAAGTTCGCGCTTCCAAATCGTGCGCGACGCGGCTTCGCAGTGGCTGCATGGGCCGGGTGGACTAGCGTTCGTCGGACTCCCAGCAAACGACCTGCGCGATCGCTGCGCTGCGAGCAACTACGCCAAACCAGCCTTTATCGGTGACCTTGGAGCAAGCGCGCTTATCGCCAGCGCGTTCGATGGGAGCGCACCTTCGGGAAAAAATCCGCTGTTGCCCGCGCTCCAGGGCCTACTTTCGTTCGTCGAGACGCGGTCGGCGCAGAGCCCCAACCGCTGGCAACGCGTGATCCTGGTAACGGCGAGCGCCCCCAACGAGTGCCCGGCCAGCGTGCGCGCCGACGATGTTGGGACATTGATTCGCGACTTCCTGAGCCGCAACCCCGCGCGCGACGTCCTCGTAATCGAGCTCGGTGCTGATTTCGATCCGAGCCCGCTCTCGCGAGCGGCGGACACGCTTCCCTATCGCATCGACAGCCAGGGTGCGCCGGCACGACTGCGCGAAGCCCTGCTCGCGCTCACCACGGGTTGCTTCTTTCCGCCAAAACTCAGCTGCAGACAGCCCAGACTGGAAATACCGCCCGCGCCCGAAGGCCGCGAACTCGACTTGAGTCAGATCTCGATCCAGGTTGAGACAGTGGATGGCTCCGAGTCCATCCCACAACTTGCTGGCGCCAGCGCTTGTGGAGCGAGCCCGAACGGCGGTTTCTATCTGATAGGGCGGAGTCCGCCGGAAATCGAGTTTTGTCCTTGTTCCTGCGGGCGACTCGCTTTCGGCGAAATGAGTCTGAGTGTCGCTTGCACGCCGTGAACTCGACTGAGCCGCGAACTCAACCGCGCAGCACGCCGAGCTCGAGCCGCAAATACTCCGACAGCGACCAGGCCTGAAACGGGCATCCCCGCGGCACGTGCGGCGCCTCCGCATCGGCGATTTCAGAAATGTGGCCCAGTCCCGCCCGCGCCAGATGCGCCTCGATCGGCACCAAAAAGCGGCGTCGCGCCTCGCGCTTGGCTTCCAAGTCGCCGCCACGGCTCTTGACCCAGGCCTCCACGAACGGTCCGACTAGCCAAGGCCATACCGTGCCTTGGTGGTACGCCGTGTCACGCTCCCAAACGCCCCCTTGATACCGAGGCGTATACGCCGGAGCGCGCGGCGAGAGTGAACGCAGGCCAAGCGGAGTCCACAATTCATCTTCGACGACGTCGAGGACGCGACGGGCACGAATCGGGTCCAGCAATGTGACCGGCAGCCCACCCGCGGCAAAGACTTGGTTGGGCCGAATGGTCGCGTCAACCGCGCCCGCCTGCCCGTCGACGTCAACGACATCGTACAGCGCCCCCGCCTCCGAGTTCCAAAAGCGCTTTTCGAAACTGAGCCGTCCCTGCGCGAACAGGGCGCCAAATTCGGGAGAAATCTGGCCCGCGGCGTGGAGCGCGTTCAGCCACAAAGCTTGAATCTCCACCACCTTCCCGCTACGCGGCGTCACGACGTAGTCGCCGACCTTGGCGTCCATCCAGGTGAGCTGCGAGCCCAGTTGACCTGCGCGCAGCAGCCCGTCCTCGTCAAGCCCGATCCCGAAGCGCGTGCCGCGCGCATAGCCGCGAATGATCTGTCGTATGGCGTCCGCAAGGACACGACGGTCCACTTCGGAGAGGACGGGCCCGGCGGCGTGGTGATTCATGAGCTCGCTCGCGGCGATCACGAACCAGAGCGACGCGTCCACCGAATTGTATTCCGGCGCTTCGCCACTCTGATCGGGGAAGCGATTGGGCAGCATGCCCTCGGAGACTACGCTCGCCCAACCCACGAGGATATTGCGCGCCGTGGCTAGACGCTCAGTCGCCAAGCACAAGCCGCGCAGCGCAATGAAGGTGTCGCGTCCCCAATCTCCAAACCAAGGGTAGCCCGCGATGATCGTCTCCGAAGCGCCCCGCTCGACCAGGTAAGCCTCCGCGCTGCGTTCGAGCGGAGAAGAAAAGCGCGCGCGGCGTGCGCGTTCACGCTCGATTAGCTCCCGGGCGCTGGCCTCGCCATTCGTCTCCGTCACTTGGCGAGCGCGCGGCGTGCCGGCGCAGAGCAGCCAGATGGCGTCCCCTGCCGACAAGTCGAAGCGCAAGATCCCCGGCGCGGCCAGATCTTCGTCACAGTCGAGCCCCCGCGCGCTTTCCTCGACGTAGCGCAGATTTCGATACCACTCGGGCGCGTGCTCGTAGCTGCCGTTCGTGTAGCTCTGCACGCTCGGCATGCCATCGTACGTGCACCACTCTAAAAGCCCGCCTCCCCGCCGCACGGGCTCGAAGCGGAAGGCCGCGTTTTCGCGCTGAAGAGCGTGAAAGTCTCGCCCCGAGAGCAGCGGACGCACGCACAGAGAGACGTTGGCGACTTCGGTTTCGAGCCGAAAGCGCACGAGAACGCTTGGGCTGCCGCGCTCGACGATGATTTCCTGGCTGACCCTGAGCCCGTGTGGCGTGACGTAGTGAGTGCAAGGCCACGGGTCCAGCCGGAAGCGCTCGATCTGCGCAGCCTCCGTCGTCACCCCTGGCGCGTAGTGGTGGCGGGTCAACGCCTGCGGGCCTTGCGGGGTCTCGAGCCAGGCCACGAATCCGTTCACGAGCACGCGCCGGTCGGCGGGCGGCCGTGCCGCTGCCAGGAGCAGCGCGTGGTAGCGACGCGTCGGAACTCCCGCGCTCGTGCCAGACGCAAAGCCACCGAGCCCGTCCGCTTCGAGCCATTCGCTGCGCGTATCAATGGGTATTTCGCTGATGGTCGGCGCCATGGGCAGCGTTTCCGGATCGCGAGGCAGGCGCTCGAGCATAGCGCTTCGGATGGAGTCATTCATCGAACGCCCTCGCTCGCGTGATCGGAGTGGCTCTCGCCGACGGACTCGGTGGCCCGCGCCTTGGCGCTCGCCTCCAAACAGCGCACCACGAGCGCGGTCCAGCCGGTCTGATGGCTCGCGCCGACACCTTGACCCGTTTCGCCGTGAAAGTACTCGTGAAAGAGCACGAGGTCCCGAAAGTGCGGGTCGGCCGCGTAACGTGGGTCAGGACCGTGGCAGGGACGCGCGCCGTCCTTGGGCAAGAAAATCCCCGCCAAGCGCCGCGAAAGCTCCTCGGCGACGCCTTTGAGCGTCATCCTGTTACCGGACCCCTTGGGGCATTCGACCTGGAGCGAGTCGCCGTAGTAGTGATGATAGCGCTCGAGGGCTTCGATCATCAGGTAGTTTAGCGGAAACCAAACCGGACCGCGCCAATTCGAGTTGCCGCCGAAGAGCCCCGTGTTCGAATCGCCGGGCACGTATTCGACCCGATATTCGCTGCCGCCTGCGTTGAACACATAGGGGCGGTCATGGTGCACCCGACTGAGCGAGCGCAGACCATGCGGTGACAGGAACTCCGCCTCATCGAGCAAGTACTCGAGCACGCGCGTGAGCCGCTCCCGTGAGGGCACGGCCAGCAGTCGGTGTCCGTGGTTCGTCCCCGCGAGCTCTGCATAGGCAATATGTCGCGACAAATCGCGGCGATTCTCGAGAAACCAGTCCATGCGCTTCTTGAACCCAGGCAGCTTCTTGAGCGCTTCTTCCTCCAGGACCTCGACCGCGATCAGCGGCAGAGCGCCCACCATCGAGCGTGTGCGCAGCGGAATGCCGCGCCCATCGAGGTTGAGCCTGTCGTAGTAGAAGCCGTCATCTTCGTCCCAAAGGCCCGTGCCTCCAAGTGTGTTCATGGCGTCGACGATGGCCACGAAGTGCTCGAAAAACTTCGAGGCCAGATCTTCGTACGACGGATCTTCCTGGGCGAGCTCGAGCGCCATCGAGAGCATGGTCGAGCTGTAGAAGGCCATCCAGGCCGTACCGTCAGCCTGGTCGAGGTGCCCGCCAGTCGGCAGTGGCTGCGAGCGGTCGAACACGCCGATGTTGTCGAGGCCGAGAAATCCTCCAGAAAACAGGTTATTTCCGGCGGTGTCCTTGCGATTGACCCACCAGGTGAAGTTCAAGAGCAGCTTCTGAAAAGCGCGCGCCAAGAACAAGCGGTCACGCTTTCCGCGCACGCCCGTCATCTTGTAGACGCGCCAGACCGCCCAGGCGTGCACCGGTGGATTCACGTCTGAGAGCGCGAACTCGTACGCCGGCATCTGGCCGTTCGGGTGCATGTACCACTCTCGCAAGAGGAGCAGCAGCTGACTCTTGGCAAACTCCGGGTCGATGCGCGCGAACGGCACCATGTGAAACGCCAAATCCCACGCCGCGAACCAAGGGTACTCCCACTTGTCGGGCATCGATATCACGTCACGACAGTAGACGTGCTTCCACTCCCAGTTGCGCCCGCGCTTGCGACTACCGGGCGGCTCCGGATTCGCCGGATCGCCTTCCACCCAATGTTCGAGCACGTAGTGGTAAAACTGCTTCGACCACAGTAGCCCGGCGTACGCCTGCCGCGACACCACGCGCTCGTCGGGAGTGGCACCCCCCGGAATCACGCCGGCGTAGAACTCGTCGGCCTCCGCCAGCCGCGCAGCGAAAATGCGCCGGAATTCTGCGCCAAACAGCGGCAGGTCCCGGCCCGCTTGCAAGCGGGCCCGGATCACCCGCTGCCCGTGGGCAGGGATCGACAACACATAGTGCATGGCCGCCTTGGTGCCAGTCTGATTCGGGTTCACGGCGGATGCCTCGCCATCGATCACGCAGCGATGAAAGGCGTCTTTGGTGTAGGGGTTTGGGCCGGCGACGCCGAACAGTCGCGCGGTGTTGGTCTCGTTCTCGGTGAAGAGCAATTGCCCGTTGCCGCATTCCACGTCGAAGCCGAGGCGCATCTCGCCGAGCGCCGCGCTCTCGACACGAATCACGTTCTCGGCCACGGCGCTGAGCGTCGGATGCTCACCGTAGCCTTCGCTGTCGCGCCCCCAAGACCAGGTGTTGCGAAACCAAAGCGTGGGGAGCACGTGGAGCGTGGCGTCCGTCGCGCTCCGATTGGCGATGGTGATCTCGATCAAGATGTCGTCGGCGCCGCCCTTCGCGTATTCCACGGTGACGTCGAAGTAGTCGCCGTTGTCGAAGACTCCCGCGTCCGAAAGCTCGAATTCCGGCTCACCCTTGCCTCGCCGCCTATTCTCCTCGACCAGACGCCCATAGGGGTACTCGCCGCGTGGATACTTGTAGAGCGCCTTCAAGTACGAAGAGGTCGGCGTCGCGTCCAGGTAGTAGTAACACTCCTTGACGTCCTCGCCGTGATTGCCTTCGGGCCCGGTGAGCCCGAACAGTCGCTCCTTCAGGATCGGGTCGCGACCGTTCCACAGGGCCACCGCGAAACAGAGCCGCGCCTGTCGGTCGCAGATCCCGAGTAGCCCGTCTTCACCCCAGCGATAGGCCCGACTGCGAGCTTGGTCGTGGGAGAAGTAGTCCCAACAGTTGCCCCACTCGGAATAGTCCTCACGCACCGTGCCCCACTGCCGCTCCGACAAGTACGGGCCCCAGCGCTTCCAGTTCACCTCGCGGCTCGCGTCCTCCGCCAGACGCCGCGACTCGGCCGTGTCGGCGGCGGGGTGAACACTCGAGGGCCCGTCGGGCAAAGCGGAGGGTTCGCTCACCTCTTCCATCACTTGACGGCGGCTGATCGTACGCAACGGGTTCATATCGACTCCAGGCAAGCTCAGAGCTCGCATCGAAATGGGTAATCACCGCTCAGCCGCGAATTCACGCAGCGTCAGGCGGCTGGGTCGAGCTACGCGGCGCGGCCTTGTCGGTTACTGCGGGGGCTCGATTTTGACCTGAAGCGGGCGAATCGGAAGTCGGAGGTAACCTGGGTTTCCCGGCCGCGTAGTGCACGCTCGAAGGCAACCGCCGCGAACCCGAGCCCAGCGGAAGCTCGAGAAGGACTCCCCGTGAAAGACTACTACAGCGAACAAGGCATCCCCGAAGCAGACGCGCCCAATTGCCCCCTCGTGAAGAGCCTGGCAGGACAGACGGCCCTGGTGACCGGCGCCAACTCCGGGATCGGAAAGGCGATCGCCGTGGCGCTCGGACACGCCGGCGCGAACGTGGTCGTCAACTACGTGTCACGCGAGGAAGAGGCCTATCGCACGCTCGATGAGGTGCGTCACTGCGGCGCCAAAGCGATTGCTTGCCGCGCGGACGTCAGCCGCGAGGACGAGGTCAAGCAAATGTTTCGCACGATGCTGTCCGAGTTTGGAACCGTGGACATCGTCGTCAACAATGCGGGGCTACAGAAGGATGCGCCGTTCGACGAGCTCAGCGTGGAAGCCTGGGATCTGGTCCTGAACGTCAACTTGCGCGGTCAGTTCCTGTGCGCTCGCGAGGCCGTACGCGAATTCAAGCGTCGCGGCGTGCGGCGCAACGTGTCCTGCTCGGCGGGCAAGATCTTGTGTGTCAGTTCAGTGCACGACGTCATCCCATGGGCGGGCCACGTCAACTATGCCGCGTCGAAGGGCGGCGTCGCGATGATGATGAAGAGCATCGCGCAGGAGGTGGCGCCCTACCGCATCCGCGTAAACTCCATCTCGCCCGGGGCCGTGCGCACCCCGATCAACGAGAGCGCCTGGAACAACCGCGAGGCTTACAACTCACTGATGACGCTGATCCCGTACAAGCGCATCGGCGAGCCGAGCGAAATCGGCCGCGCTGCGGTCTGGTTGGCTTCCGACGACTCCGACTACATCACCGGCGCCACCATCTACGTGGATGGCGGCATGACGCTCTACCCAGGCTTCGAAACCGGCGGCTAAAGGGTGGGGTCCCAATTCTGGGACAGAGCGCTAGCTCGATTTGAAGCCGATGCGCGCGTGGCTGCCGTCGCAAAAAGGCTTGTTGGCGCTGCCGCCGCAACGACACAGGCGGGTCTGAACGAGTCGCGCGACGACCCGCCCGGTGCCACTCACGATTTCGAGATTGCCGCGCACTTGCAACGGCCCGTCGAGCTGAGGGTCGATAGCGAGCGGGCCGTCACGCACCTCCAACATCTCGGCCGCCCCCGTGGCAGGCTCCCCGGAAGCCGAAAACCCGACTTCGTGGTGCGAGCCATCGCAAAACGGCTTGTTCTTCGAGGCGCCGCAGCGACACAAGGTTGCGCGATAGCCGGCGGCGCGCCCATCGATGCGCAGCTCGCCGCGCACGGCGTAGGGACCCGCTTCGCGCACGCCGAGTAGGTTCACGGGCGGCGGTGCTTCGTCGGCCTGGCCGTCCTTTCTCGTGTAGCGAATGGCGCCGGACGGGCAAGCATGCGCGATCTCGACCAGCGCTTCGGTGCTCATGGCGTCTGGATGGATCCAAGGACCTTTCACGTTCGCGAGAAAGACGCGCGGGGCGCCGGTGACGCAAAAGCGGGCGTGGATGCACTTCTTCCCTTCGTAGAGCAGGGTCAGGCCCTTGCCCTCGATGTGCTCGACGCCGTCCACGACGCTTGGAGTCGGCGGTTTCACGGCCGCGCTGGGCGCGGGAGCCGGCGGCGAGGCGGGAACTTGCGCGCTCACGGGGGCCGCTGCGAGGCCCTCGAAGCCGAGCACGGCGCGCTCGCGCAGCGCGCTGAGGATGCGCGCCGCACTTTCGGTACGCGCATCGGCGCCGGTGTCGAGCCCCGCCGCGGCCGCTGCCATCTCCGCGAATCGCTCACTGAAGAAGCGGCGTGCGCTCGCACCCGCTGGCAAGGGCGCGGCATCCCGCAAGGCGGTGAACGACATGCCGGCATTGCAGTGCGGATTCGACGGCCCCGCGGGCAAGCGCGCAGCTCGCTCGGCGAGTGGCGTCACCGCGTGCATCAATCCCAATGCGAGATCGATCACCAACGTCTTTTCGGCCTCTGGGCGCGGCACTTGATACGAGTACGCCAGCAGGCGAAGCATCAGCGCATAGCCGGCATTCGCGAGGTCGACCGTGGCTGCGGCCTCCTCGTTCTCCAGCCAGACGCGCCCCTGGCTGCGCAGCGGCGGTCTGAGCACTGGATTTTGGGCCGCCGGGAACGCAGGACTGAAGCTTGGATTCGTCGCTTTCAACGCCTCGAACTCGGAGCGGATCGCGAGAAACCTCTGGTAATGCGAACCAGCGGAATGCAGCGGAGCGCCCTCGCCTTGCTCCACGATGGAGGAAAAGGCGGCCAGCGCGGTCTTCATGCAAATCACCGGTTTGTCGCTGGCGAGCGCAATTTCCGCACTCGACAACTGCAACGCCGGGTTGCCAGAGAAGGCGTTGCTCTCGCCATGATGCGCGACGAACGCGCGCAGATCCGCCGCGAGCTTCTCGTAGAAGGCGCCGACCGTGTCGTAGTCGACAGCCATGGGGGTCAAGCGCTTCAGCGGCACCCCGCGCGTGAACATGAACTCAGGCGCGAAGCCTTCGCCTTCGCGTTCCAACGAGCCGTGCGGGCGCTCGAGATGAATGAAGTGCTGCAGCACGGCTTCGCCGAACGGAGACAGCTTGACCACGATGCCCGCAGGCAGCGCGCCCGCATCGAGAGGGAAGTTGCCGCGGCCAAAGCGCGGGGCTCCACCGAGCGCCGCGCTGATGTTCCAGACGGCAGTGAGATGCCCCATCTCCTGCGTGGCAACCTCGATGATCGCGCGCCGCCAGCGCATGGTTGCCTCGGCTTCGACAGCAGAGAGGCCCTCCTGTTCACCTTGTTTTAGGCTGAACGCGGCGTAGAGATAGGTGCACATCAGGGTGTGCTCGAGCTCTGCGGCCTCGTAGAGCTCGTGAAGTAACTGTTCGCGACTCGGTAGTGCTGCCTCGGTCGAAGTCACGCCCGCTCTATACCAGCCGGACAGACTCGAGGCGAGCGCGAGGCGAACCCAATGTTTCGGCGGATTTTCGCGATGCGTGCGCCGCTATTCCGCAACTAGCCAATCGGCCAGGGCAACATGCCCTGTCTCCGAAAAGTGGCGGGCCAAGGCGTGCGCATCCGGCAAGCCCAAACGCGTGCAGAGCGAGCGAATCGCAAATTCGTCACCGCGCGCGGCACACAGCGCTTCGGCGAGGGCAAATTCCGAAAGCTCGCGGCGCGCGTGGCTCTGCGCCAGATCACTGAGCTCGATCCATGTCTCGAATTGTTCGAGTGCATCGCCGGCTCGCGCTGCCCACTCCGCGAGCCCAGTGTAGAACTCTCCGCTCGCACTCGGGTTGGGCAGCCGCGCGAAGGTTTGACTCGTCGCGCCCTCGCCGTCGCCGTTCGCTGCGAGGCTCAGCGGCAAGCGCCCGCGCGAGCGAAACGCCGACTCAGCCGTTTGGAAGAGCGCAGAGTGCGCGAGCCAGCGCCCTCGATTGAGCTCGAAGTAGCGCGCAATCAACACCTTGGCGTCGAGCCGTTCGAGCGCAAAAAGCAGGCGTAGCTGCCAACGCACGAGGGCCTCCGGAGCTTGCCAGCCCTCGCGCGCCCGAGCGTCGACCGAGGCGTCCGGTGAGCGCACCATCCCGGCTTTGCCCCAGGTACCGGACAACATGCGCCGCAGCAGCACGCACACGTCCGGCAAACGATCCTGCTCCACGCTGGACACTTCGCTGAGCAACTTCTCGACGGCGGCCGGCAGCCCCGAACGCAACCGTCCAAGCTCGCTCGTGGCGTGCAGCGCAGAGGCGGGACGAACGCCGGTCAGACACTCGACTCCAAGCAGCGACAGCTCTTCACCCGATGGCACGGGGTTTAGCGCGCTGTTGCTCGGTAGCCAAGTATCGAACGCCGAAAGCCGCGTGAAGGGCTGCGACGAAAACACCACGACTTGCTCGAGGCTCGGTCGCGCCTTGAGCGCCAAGCCACGAAAGTCCTGATGAAAGACGCACGCAGACGCCAGCGTCAACACGCTGCGCAGGCTCAGCAGCGTCGGCAGGGGCAGCACACGACCACGTCGTTCTGTGGCGGCCAGCAGCAGAGCGAGCGTGCCGTCGCCCTGGGCGTCCCTCAAGATCACATCGACGCCGTCGAAGGCGACGTCCCACAGCGGTGCGATGGTGGGATGTGGATCGGCGTCCAGGTTTCTCCAAAGCTCGCGGATCACGCGATCACGCGCGTTCACGTTCGAGCCTTGCACCCCGGGGAAGCGGCGCTCCTCACTGGTCGGGCTGAGTGAATGAACGCCCGACGCGCGTAGGGCGCTGGCGTCAGGTCGAACTACGGTTTCTCTAGTGTTCGCCAAGGCGTAACAGCAAAGCAGAATCTCGCGACGTTTGGGTGCCAATCTGCGGAAGATCGACGCGATTTCCGAGAGCCGGCTCGACCCACTGCACGCCTGCCCATGGATGGCGAATCCCGCCTGTTTCAACGGACAAGGTGGGAGGGCTATCCTCACCAGTTCGTTGTTTCGTCTGCCGACACTCCCCGCACTCGGTCGGGCCGCGATCGCACTGGCGATATCCGGACTCGCAACGCTGACTTTTGCGTCACGAAGTTCGGCGCTCGAGTCCGCCGCGCCGCTCAGCCACGTCCTAGTCCTGAATTCGTATCATCCCGGATACAATTGGAGCGATGGCGAACAGACGGCGGTGATCAGCACGCTCATCCAGAGTCGCCCCCGGTTGTTGCCGAGCATCGAGTATATGGACTGGCGGCGCTACCCGGACCCCGCGCGCGCAGACGCCCTGCTCTCAGGGATCGCTCAGAAGTACGGGAAACAGCCGTTCGACCTGGTGATAGCGTTGGACGAGCCCGCGCTCGACTTGGTCTTGAAACATCGGGCACGCTTCGGCGAAACCGTGCCGGTGGTGTTCGGCGGGATCAACGACGCCGACCCGGCGCTATTCGTCGGGATCCCCGCCGTGACCGGCGTCGCGCAGACCTATGACTTCGGCGGAACGCTACGACTGATTCGCGCCCTTCAGCCGCAGCTCAGACGGCTAGTCGTGGTTCACTGCGACTCGGAAAGCGGCTGGGCAACGCGACGCAGTTTCGATCGTTACCGAGAAAACCACCCGTTGCCGTGGTCCCTCGAATGGAAGGCGGGGGATTGGACCGGCGCCTCCCTGCTCCGCGACGTCAGCGCACTCCCCGACGATTCGGCGGTGCTGCTGCTCAGCATGTTTCGTGACAAGGCGGGCAAAGTGCTGGTGGACGACGCCAAGTTCGGACACGACCTCGGCACCCAAAGCAAGGTTCCGGTCTACTTCCTGGCGCCTCCTTTGGTCCAACACTTCGGGGATAGCTCCTGGGAGACCGCCGTGTGGCAGGGTCTGGGTGGCAGCTTGTTGTCGCCAGAGCTCCACGGTGAGCTCGTCGGACGGCTCGCGCTGCGCGTACTTTCTGGTGAACCAGCCAGCCAGATCCCGATCGTCACGCAGTCGCCGAGTCGAAT
>JAEUAF010000267.1 GCA_019695485.1 Sorangium sp. | reverse complement strand
CCGCGCTGCTGCCGCCTTTGTTGGCTGCGCCGCCTGCGCTGGGCGCGCCACCCGCGCCGCCTTCGGTCACGTCCTGAAGGCCGATGAGCGCGCCGCATGATGCGAGGAGGCCGCTCGAGGTGAGCAGCCCAGCGAAACTCATGAGTCGATTGCGTGCGCGTGTCATCAAAACTTCCCTTTCAAAGCCAAGCTGCTGGGCCCAACCACGAGCGCTGTCGATGGTTTCGTGTCTGAACCTGCGGTAACGAACAGTACGATGCCTGTCGCCAGTGCGACTCCGCCGACGGCGAATGCGACGGTCGAGAGCGTGGCCGCGCTCTTGGCGTCCGACTCGAGGCTGTTCGCGCCTGCCTCGCACCCGGTCGGATAGGGGTGGCACAAGTCCTTAGCGTCGCTCTTCTTCGAGAGCGCGCGCAGGCCGAAGAAGCCGCCCACGCCGAGCCCGACCACGCCCACTCCACCAATCACCATCGCGAGCGGCTTGCGCGATGCTTTGCCGGTGCCCGTGTCCGCTGTCTGTGAGGTCCCAGTCGCGGCCGTGTCTCCCGGCGGTGTGGTGCCGTTGGAAGAGCCTGGCGCGGCGGCCAGCGCGGGAATCGTGATCGATGTCTGAGCCCCATCCTTGGCCAGCTCTACGGACGTGAACCACTTTTGCTTCCCTGGCGCGTTTACTTCGATGACGTGTTTGCCGGGGTCGACGGGAATTGCCGAGCCGAGTTCGGCCGGATCCACGACGGCGCCGTCGCGGCGCACTTCCAAGCTCTGCGTGGCCGATGCTTCGGGGCTGAGCGCGATGGTCAGGCGTGAGAGTTTGCCTTCGAGCGCGGAGGCGCGCGTGCGGGCGAGGTCTTCGCGGTCGCGCGATTCAGCGGCTTTTGCGGCTGAAATCACCTCTCGGAACTCGGCCCACGCGCTCGCGGTGCGCCCGGTTTTCTCGTAGCACTCGGCCAAATTGAGCATTGTGCCGACGCCGGGATCCAGGCGCTGGCTGGCTTCGAACTTCGGGCAGGCCTCCGGGTAGCGGCCGGCCTCCATCAAGCGTCGCCCCTCGGTGAACAATGCCTCCGCAGCTGCTTTGTCGCCCGACGCCGCTTGCACCGTCGACGGAACGAGCGTCGCCACCAGTACCATCCCAACCAGCAATCGCCTCATGACGTTCCGGGTATCGCACTCCGAGTAAAGTCACAACGCAGTCCAGGCGCGGGCAACGATTTTCTCAGGTCGGGCGCTGGCGAACTGCCGCGCGTGTTCTCACCTCCAATTGGAGCGTGCCTGCCCGGAGCAAGGCGCTGAGCCAGCCTGGTCCGTCAAACAATCCCAAGCATTAACGAATATTTAGGGGGCGTTCGCGGCGAGCCACGCGTCCTTCGAAGCGTCACCTTCGAGGCGTCGGTAAAGCACCCGAAGCTCCGCCGGCCGAGGGACCACGCTCCTCCGACGATAGGCTCCGGGGCGCGATGCGCGCGCTATCCGAATCGTTCTCGTCCCGGACCCTCCGGGCCCTACGGTCGCGCCGACCAGCGCTCGCGACTCCTGCTGGGCTAGCGGTACTCATTCAGCACCCGGGGCTCGACGACGGCGTCGCCAGCCTCACGCCCCGAGGTTTCGTCGCCAATCGCTTAGCGGAGGCGCTCGGCGCAAACCCCCGATGCGTTCTGCAAACCCAGCGACATTGCGAGCCCCTCGCGCCTGACCCCGAATATGCAGAAGGGGCGGCCCGGAGGGAATGGGCCGCCCCTTCATTCCTAGGTTGATCGGAGTCGATCGTTCTTACTTATAAGTACCGGACACCCCCGAAGCCAGGCGTGAGATTAAAGGGGATGACCGAAAAGGGTTCAAGCGTTGCAGAGCGAGATGACACGCACGTGCCAAACTCGAGAACTCTGCAGTCCTGCAACGCACACTGAAGAATTCGTGCAGCGAGCGGACGCTTTTCCGGGGGTTTGAGTTACGAAGTTCAGTTAGTCGATGTGGCGCGCTCGAAGTGGCGCTTCGAGCCGTCATTCCGTGCGTACATAGTACGACCGAAACCCAACGCCACCCCGATCGTCGCGCAGCACCACCCAGAGCCGCACGTCGCTGCCCGTTGACGGGGCAGTCCAGGTGTTGTCGCTGAATGAGACGTCGGCGTCGGCCTCCGCGCGACCGGAGCGGTCATGCTCGAAACTCCCTGCGGTCGCGAACCAAGACACGCGCATCGCTTCGCGTCGCGGGACGACTTTCTGTGCGATAGGGTCGAGGTACACGTACGGCTCGGAGCCCGTGCAGCCGTGGGGTGTCGTGCAGTCTTCTGGGCAATTGCCCTTGTCCTCGCCGGCCCCGCAAATCCCGTCGCCGCCGTTTTCGCAGCTCGCCACCAGCGGGCACTCCGCCCACGACGCACGCAGTACGACTCGTTCGCCGGCGGGCACCTGGCTGGGCTCGGCTTCGGACTCGCTCAGAGGGGTCGCGTCGGCTTCCGGCGCAACCACGACGCGGTCGAGCACTGGGTTTTCGTTGGGACGATAGTTCTTCGTGAATTCGAGGGATTGCTCCTGGGTGGCACTGCCGGGACCACACGCGATGCGCGTGAAACCGATGGCATACTCCGATTCGGCGTCGTCGCCGCGCACGCGCAACGGTTGGAAATAGCCGCCCGACGAATCCGGATCTGCGGGACGCGCAGCGGGCTCACCCGGCTTCGGGGCGGGCGGACTCGGACCAAACACCCGGCAGACATCAGCCGCCAATGTCGCGGTAGCGGTGTCGCCAGCGGACTCGAGTGGCAGCAGAGAAGGTCCGCTCGGGCGCAAACACTCGAGCGCGATCGGGCCTGCGACCGCGAGCGGTTTGCGCGCCGTGCAGAGCGCCCAGTCCAGCGCTGGCGCGAGCGCGTCGGCCGTGGGCAATGCGTAGAGCGCCGTGTACTGGACGGCCTTGCGAGGCTCCACTTCGGCGGGCTCGGAGCGAATCGCCAACACGCGCGGCGCATCGAGCAGCGACGCGCTACCTTCGGTGTCGGGGCGACAGCCAGCGAGGGCAAGCACGAGCCCCCAGAGTAGTCGGAGCGCCGGGGCGCGACGGCCCACGCCTCGCCTCGCGCTGCGCGCCCGCAACGGGTTTACCATGTGAGTTTCCCTCCCACGACCGGCAGAATCGGCAGACCAGTGATGTAAGCGCGCTTTGTGTAATTGTAGTTATACACAATCTCTTCGGCGTTCGAGTGATTGGTCACATTTTGAACATCGAGGTAGAGCTCGAACTCACTTTTCTGAGCGAACTTGAAGCGCTTCGCCAAACGCACATCGAACGAGTAGAAGCCTGGAATGCGGATCGAGTTGTGCGGACCGAACATCGGACTGTAACCATCGACGCGCTCGTCGATACTGGCGGCATACACGGGCGTGCGCGGATACCCCGTGGAGTAGCGGAAGCGCGAGCCCACTTCGAAGCCGCGCCCCAAATCGTACGAGCCGAGCGCCGTGAACACGAAGCTTTGGTCGAAATCGAACAGCCGCCAGCTGCCGTCCGGGTCGGTGCGCTCGGAGCGAATCAGGCTCGCGCTCAGCCAGCCAAAGAAGTGCTCGACCAGGTCGTAGCGTAGGAGAAACTGAGTGCCGTAAGCGCGCCCCTGCCCTGTCTGCACGAGGGCCGCGCCGGCGGCAGGGCTCGCTAAGGGATTTCGCACGACGAGCCCGCTGGAGTTCGAGTAGAAGCTCGTCACTTCGAGCGAGAGTGGCTTGGTGAGTCGAAACGCGCCGCCGACGAGGTAGTGCCGCGCCGTCGCCGGACCGAGCTTCGGATTGCCGAAAACGGCGGTCAGGTCCTCCGCCTGCGGAGGCTGGTGATAGATTCCGAACGCTGCCTTGGCGGTGATGCGGTCGGTCGCATTCCAACGCAGCGCGACGCGAGGATCGAGCGCCATGTCCTCGCGAATGGCTCCCACCGGAGGGATGCCGGGCTGCGCGGGCGTGGTGCGACTGACCTGCACGACCTGAGGCTCAACGCGAAACCCGGGGATCAAATGCAGGGTATCGCCGAGCGGCGCGAAGTCCCCTTCGACGTAAGGCGCCAATCCAGCCACGGTGACCGACCAGGTGTCCGCGTTCACGAGGTCGGGCGGGAGTTGCCCGAACACGCGCACGTCCCCCTCGCGCGGCGGCGTCAGGACCGAGCCGCCGCGGAAGAGCGAACTCACCGACACCTCGGCGTCGAGCCCGACGTTCACGGTGAGCCAGCTCTCCGGGCTGGTTTGGTAGTTGGCGCGCAACCCGTAAATGTTGGAATCCGAGCGCAACTCCGCGGGCAGCGCTCCGAACTGACTGACGATCTTCGAGTGATCGACGCCGATGTAAGGCGTGACGGTGCTGGTTTCCTTCTCGGTTTCGCGCCGATAGCGAAAGTAGACGCGCGAGAAGTCGGTGGCTTTCGACTCGCTCTTGCTCTCTGCAGGATCCGAGGCCACCAAGCTGCGCTGAATGCGGTCGGACGAAGTGAGCGATCCGAGCTCGAGCGTCTCGCCCTCCCGCGGGGCGTACGTCACGCGCGCCTGGCCATCCCAGTACTTCGGGATGGGCACGAACTCCCCCACATCGTCGCTCGTAAAGCGCTTCAACACCCAATCCAAGTGACTTCGGCGACCGGCAACGGCGAAGTGCCACTTATCATTGATGCTGCCGCGCACACTCGCCGAGGCGTCGATGGCATCGAGCTGCACGCTCCCATGCAGGCCCTTTTCGTCGAGCGGCTTCAGCCCGACGGTGACCAAGCCCCCGATGCCGCGCCCAAAACTGCTGCCGTAGCCGCCAGGTTGCAACTCGACGCTGCGCACCAAGTCCGAGTGCACGATCGATCGAAAACCGCCCTCGTGGTACAGCACCGGCACGCGCACACCGTCGACGTAGACGCGCGTGTCTTGGCCGCCCGCACCCCACACCACGAGCTGCCCGGACCCGACGGTCGAGCGTGCCACGCCAGGCAGATTCTCCACGACTTTAACGACATCACCGCCCGTGCCGGCCACGCGCGCGCCCTGCTCTGAGCTCACTTCGGTCGCCGTGACCTTGCTACCGAGGCGCGTTGCCACCACGACGATCTCGAAATCGGCGCGCTCCTCGGCCCCGACTGCCACCGCGGTAACTTGCACTTCATAGCTGGCGTCGTAGGTCTTGCCCGCCTGAAATGTCTCCTCGGTGCCGATCGGCGTGAAGGTCGGACCTGACAGCATGACCGGGTGATTGCCGGGCGCGACCTCAGGCATGTCGAAACGGCCGTCGTCCCCCGAAACGGCGCTCTCGCCGGTGTCGAGCTCCACGCGAACACCCGCGAGCGGTTTACCACCTTGATCGTGCACTTGACCCGTGAAGTGGGCGGTGGTGGGAGCGACTTGAGCCTTCGCAGCTGGACTGAGCTCGTAGCGGTAGGTGATACGCACGGCCGACGGAACACCGTCGATCTCCGCTGGCTCGAAGGCGAGTTTCAGGGCGGCAAGTCGCGCTGGCTCGTCATACGCTGCGCCGCCGGACTCGGCCACTTCAGCGGCAGAGACGCTGCCATCAGCGGCGATGCTGAGCTTCAACACCACCGCGACCTTGCTCAGCACCTTCACCCCTTCAGGTAATTCTGCCTCGACGAAGTGTTTGAGTCGTGGCGCCTTCGTAAGGACACCGTGGCTCGCAGCGGGAGCGGCACTCGTGCCGGAGTCTTTGGCATCTGCGCGAGCCACGCCTTCCGCTGAAGACGCTACGGCGGCGACGCAGAGAGTAAGAATTAGCCTTTTCATGCACTCGGGCAACAAGCGTTGTCTGGATTCGGGCAAAATAAGTCGCAGGCCGGTGAGGGCTCGGTGAGTGCCTCGCAGCAAGAGGCGGCGCGCCGGTCTGTGTGAGAGGTAAAGCCGCCTGGATCGTGGGGGGCCTAATAACGGAAACTGAGAACGAATTGACTGGCCACGGGTTTGCCGCACAAGGTGGCAGGCGTGAATTCGACTTTGCGCGCGGCCTCGACCGCAGCCTCGTCGAATATCTCGCCCAAGCCGCGCAAGACTTTCACGCTGCGCACGACACCCTTGTCGTCGATTTCGAGCTGAACGCGCACCGGGCCATGCGCGTTGAGTGCGATTCCGGAGGGCAAGCGCGGCTGCGCTTGGCGCACGAGTCGAGCTTTCACTAGAGGCTCCGCGCAAGTCTCTTCAGCGACGCGTGCGACGAGCACCTTCGGCTTGGGGGGCGCCACGGGTAGCGGCGCGATGCGCTCCACCGGTTTGGGCGCCATCTGCACCGCAATCCCACCCTCCGCCGAGGAGTCGAGCGCAATCCCGATATCCGTGAACACAGGCACCGCGGCGGCCGCTTCTGCGGCCCCTGCGGCCGGCGCTGCGGCAGATCGAGCCGCGCGTTGCCCGCTCGCGTGGGCAGGACGAGCGCGCTGCGTGTCATCGTGTTTGGGCGGTGGAGGAGGCTTGGGCGCCTCTTTTTTGGCGTCCGACATCGAGATGCCGATCACCTCTCGCAACTTCTCCTTGGGAATCAGCGCGATCGCGAGCCCCAGCACGAGATGTGCGCCAACGCTCACGATGTACACAGTCGAGCGGCGCCCTTTGCGTCGAGCCATCGGTCGCTCCTCTCAGTCGCGTTCCACGTTGATTGCGAACTTGACGATACCCTCGGTCTTGGCGAGATCGATCACGTGCACGACATCGCCGTGGAAGGATTCCTTGTCCGCGGTCACCACCAGGCTAGGGTCCTTCTTCTCGGCCTTGGCCTTCTTGAGCTTTCCGACCAGGCCGGCCTCGTCGATCGACTTCTGCTCGAAGAGGTAGTGCCCCTCTTTGGTGATGGTGACGGCCAGGGGTGATTGCGCGGGCTCGTCTGAGTTGGCTGTCTTCGGCAGTTCGACCTTGAGGCTCTGCGACACGATGTACACCGCCGAGACCATCATGATCACGAGTAACACCAAGACCACGTCCACCATCGGCGTGACGTTGATACCGACGATCGGCGCGCGGCGACCGCCACGGGCTGAGCTAGTGCCTGCCATGGTGCCTCAGGCCCGCCCGTCCACCACGCTGAGCGGGCGGAGCACGGGGTTCTTGTCAGCAGCCTCGCTCAATACGCCACCGTAGGTGCGGTGCGGATGGGCCTTCAAATAGGCGCTCACCTGCTTCAGAATCGCCAACGTGTTGCTCTCGATATCACCGATCTTCTTCTGGATGATGTTGTAGGCAACCACCGCAGGCAGCGCGACGAAAAGGCCCACGGCAGTCGAGACCAGCGCCTCGGCGATCCCGCCCATCACGGCGTTCATCGAGGATGCGGCTTGGCTCGAGCCCAAGCGTTGGAACGCGATGATCACGCCGATCACCGTGCCCAAGAGGCCGATGAACGGCGCGTTGTTGCCGAGCGTCCCGAGCAGATTGCTGCCGCGCTCGAGCTCCTGCCTCACCTTGATGAGCTCGCCGTCCACGCAGTCCGAGAAGGCCTCGGCCCCGGCATCCAAGTAGCGCAGCGCCGGGGCCAGCGCTTCCGCCTCGAACGAGCGCGCCTTGGCTTTGTCGAGCAGCTGTTGCGCGCCCTCGCGGTCGCCCTCTTCCAGGTGTTTGAGCAGGCCTTCCTCCACGCTGTCCGCGTCCACGTTGCGGCGCGCAAAGAACCACCAGCGCTCGGTCATCGCGCCAATCGAGAACACCGACAGCGCGATCATAAGATACATCACCCAGCTTGCGCCGAGTAACGCGACCTTCAGCAATTTCTCGATAATCACGATTGAGTCTCCTTATGGCACGAACAAAAACTCGGTCACGAATAGGCCGCGACCCGCTGTCGGGTCGGCCTGTGAATCCACGAGCTCACCGCCACGCTGATAACTGAGCGTGAGCTTCTTGCCCCCATCACTCGGCTCCGCCGTGTACACCGCAACATCGAAGTGCACATTCGGCTGCTTGCAAGCATCGAACAGATTGGCAAAAATCTGGTAGGTGCCGAGCGGCGCATCCTTCGGAAACACCAGATTTTCCATGCGCACGCCGTCGGTGATGCAGTTCGCGTTCGAATCGCGATCGATCGTGCCAACCGCGCCGTAGTTCACGCCGGCGTCGGCGTCAGCCCCGGCATCCGTTCCGGCATCAGGCGGCTCCGTCGATGGGTGTTTCGGGGTCACGACGACGCCGGCCGGGGTCACCACTTGTAAATCGAGATCGACGTTCGTATCCCAGGTCAGGGAGATCACGGCGGCGGGCGGCTCTACGCTCGGATCGCAGGAACTTAGGTTGTCGGGAATGCTGCTCGCAATGCAGAACTTCTGCGCGAGCTGCTCGCCTGGTGTGCCCGACTCATCGAAAGCGACGAAGTGCAGGAAGCGGCGCCCGGCTGGGATGCTGCGGTCGAAGTCGGCGGTCGCGCTCCAAGTGAGTTCCCCCGTGGTCTGGTCGATGGTTCGCGTGGGGACGACCCAATAGCCGCTGCCCACATCGTCTAACGCGATCCCCACCGACGCCGCGTTCGGTGTGCTCAAGCCCGAGATCCCACGCCCTGACTGGCCCTGAATGGCGTATCCACTGCTCAGCGCCACCATCGTGACCCGAGGCGGACCGCCCGCGTCGACCGGCGTAGCGGTGCCGGCGTCGCTCGCTGCGGTACCTGGCAGTGCACCTTTCATGAACTGCGCGCCGCGAATTCGAAACGCCTCGCTCGGCCCAATCACGGACTCCTGACCGTGGTCGCAGCCGACCAGCCAAAGCGCGAGGGCGATGGCGAGAGCGCGCTTCATAGATGCACCTGCAGACGCAGCGTCCAGGCGTCATTCTTCAAGTCAGCCGGCACACCCTGGGCGTCGCGACCCAAGTGGTCACGAATGAGGTCGTACTGGAAGAGCAGCCTGGCCCGCTTTGGAAGCACCAGCCCAGCCATCGGCGAGAACACGCGCACAGTGTTCTTGAGTGGCACGATGCGCCCGGAGCGCGGCTCACTCGAGTCCGCGTTCGGATCGTAGTATTCCGCGCGAAAACCGAGCATCGCGTATTCTGTGATCGGCTGCAGAAACCCAACGTAGAAGCCTAGCTCACGCAGGTCGACCTGCGGCGCCACCACCGGATCGGCTACGAAAAACCCTCGGTCCATATTCTTCGCCGCGATGACTTCGCCGTAGAGCAGCGAGGCACCGAGCGCGGTCTTGAAGCCAATTTCTAGATCTGCGCCGATCGCGAAGCGATCGAACGACTTCGAAGGCGTTTCGGCTTGCGCAGCGGCGCCCACGAGTTCGCCACTGTCGATGTTGCCGTTGTCGTTGATGTCGCGCCAACCGACTGTGCCTTTGGTCACGCCCGTTCCCGCGTGAAATCCCTTACCCGTGACCGCGGACACCCCGCCGGAGATCTCGAGGTTCTCGAGTGGCGAGGCCTTGGCACCCACATTCAAGGTGACGTCCTTGTTGGCGTTCGGATCTTGGAGTTGAAAGCCGCTCTTTTCCCCCAGTGGCTCGCCGTTGGTAATGGCGAGCGCGTAGCGAAACGCGGACACCGCGCCTGACAAGCGCGCACCGACGTCGATCTCCGTGGGCCACAGCGCGCGAGAGAGTTGCGTGCGCTCCATGAACCAGCGCTCGCCAGCGGGCTGAGGTAGCTCGAACCCGAAGGGCGTGCGCATCATGCCCACCGTGAGCTGTGCCACGGGCGGCAGGCTCTTCTCGTTGTTGCCGCGATAGAAGACGGCCGCTTCGGCCCGATAGAAGCCAAAGGAAGGCCCGCTCGTCGTGTTGCCGTCGAGCTCCGCCTCGAGAGAGCTGTATTGCCAGGCGCGCTTCAGCACGAAGCGCCCGCGACGCACCAGAAACCGATTCTGGTTCAGGAGGCTCCCGCCCTGCCGCAGCTGATCTTCCGAATCCTGATGCGACTGATACTCCCCTTGGATGTACCCGGAGATGTCGATGAGCGGAGCCGCTTCTGGGCCCTTGCCAGCCTTCGCTGGCTCGACGTGTTGAGCATCAGCCGACGGCGGCAGCAGCACCTCCGCGCGCGCCGCGAGCGAGCCATCCCGAGCCGGGTCGGTTGGCGCAGCGGAGCGTGCGGGCGCCGCCCTGGGGGGCTCCGCTGGCTTCGTCTCGGCGCCAGAAGGCGGCGCTGCACTCGGCGCCGTGCTGGGCTCGGCTGGGGCTGCGCTAGGCGCTGCCGGAATCACCGCATCATCCTCCGGTTCGGGAGTTGGCTGTGCACGTAATTCTGCCGCAAAAAGCAAGCCGAGGCATGCTGTCGCTGCGACGCTTATTCGTAACGGAAACCGCACCACGATGTTTCGTAATCCCAGCAAGAGCAATGCTGCACCGTGCGACACAGCCGCGACCTTGCAGCCTAAATCTGCTGCTCGAAACGCGACGTTTCCGGGCTATTGCGACCCGGGCACGCTAGCCCCTAGCGCTAACGTGTGCTGCACGGCGCAGCGATCATCAGTACTCGATCTCTAAGCGACCACAATCACGGCAGCGCTGGCAGCGCGCCATTCGCCCCGAGCATCGTGAGCGTGGAATTGTCGTACGGCGTGCAGTTCGCACCGGCTTCGGAGCAGTGATTCAAGAACTGCTCTGACTTGGTGGTCGTGTTCGCGGTGCACTCCGCGTAGCACTTGTTGCTCGCGTCGTAGGTACCGCTGCTACAGGGCGGTAGGCTCGTCGGCGCCGCGCCGCCAGCACCGCCAGCGCCGGCCTCGCCGACCCCCGGGCCCTGGCCGCCTGCGCCGCCGGTGATGACGGGCCCTTCGCCGCCGCTGCCGGCTGCGTTGGCGCTGCCGCCCTTGCTCGTGGCGCCGCCGCTCGTGGTGCTGCTTCCACCGTTCGACGTCGTCGCACCGCCGGTCGTGGTGGTGGCGCCGCCGCTGTTCGTTTTACCGCCGGTCGCGCTCGCTCCGCCGGCTGAGCTCGTGCCACCCTTGCCGTTGCTGGGCGTCGCGTTGTCGTCGTCGTCGCCGCAGCCAACGTGAAACACCGTAGCGCAGGCGATAATGGTCGCGAGCACGTTGAGGTTAAGACTGGGAGTTTTCATTTCAACGAACCTCACAGAAGCCGTAGTTGCAGGCCGGGGCCGCGCTCGGGCAGTCGCTCGGGGTGGCGCAGGATTGGCAGCTATCGGGTGCAGTACCCGTGGCCGCAGTCACGAACTTGCACTCGCAGGAGTGCGCCGGCATGTAGCTCGAGAGCGGGCCGACTTCGCTGGATCGCGATACGCGCATCGCGCAGTCGGGCACCACGCCGAGGCCGGCCTCGGTCTTGATCAAGTCGAACGCGGGAACGACGGCGCCCGACAGGTAGTCGATGACGAGCTTCGCTCCGGCATTCGTCGGGACACCTGCCGTGGTCACGTGGGCGAGCATGTGCAGCGGTCCCCAGACCATGTAGTGCCCGTCGCGAGTGTTTTGCTTGTCGAACGACTCCGCGGTCGAATCGGGCAAGAAACCACAGCTTTGACCGAAGTGCTGGTAGGGTAGCGGGCGCAGCGTCGCGCGGTTCTTGTCCACGAGATCCATGGCCAGGATCCCGATCGCCAAGTCGGCGTCCGCTTGGGTGCCGCTGGTGTGCGCCGCCGTTAGTGCGGCTTGCACGTCGCCCGAGCCCAGACCAACCGTCTTGGTGGAGTCGTTGGGATCGGGCTTCGTGCGCGTCCCCTGCCACTTGGCCGCTGGAACCGTGATGGCCGTCGCGAGCATCTGCTCGGTGCCGCTGCTCGCAGGGCGAATCCAATACTTGGTAGGATCAGTCCATTCCGTGAGGCCGGCAGCGCCAAGCCCAAACGTTAGGTAGGCGGCCTCAGCGCTGATGGACGCCGCCGAGGACTTCTTGGGCACCGCAAACGTCATCGTCTGAATGGGCCCGTGGAAGTCCTTCACACCGCTTGGTACGGCGGTGACATTGGGACACGTCGTGGCGAACACATCGGACACGCCAATGTCGAGAAGCACGCCTGCCACGGGAAGGTCGCAGGAAGAGCTGACAGGACTGCCGTCCGTGCCCTTGGTCAGCCAGACCGTGCCGGTGCCCGTCATCGGTGTTTCCGGGTTAGCGGTGGTTGCCACCAGATGATTCACGCCGTCGCACGAACCAAAGCCCGAAGGCGCCAGGTAAACGACGGTGATGGGATCGGTGATGCCAGCGAGCTCCGCGGCGACACCCGCGAGAAAGGGCTTCACCGCGGAAGAACCGGCCACATATACCGGTTTGGGGAGCGTCGAACAGTCTGCTGCCTCGGCGTTGGCAACCGCGATGAGCGGCAACAATCCACCGAGCGCTCCTACGAGCCTCATTTGACAGAGCGACTTGGTTCTCATCGCCTTTCCTTTCAACACTTCGGACAAAAGCGAAGCGCGGAGCCTATGTAGGCAGCAGCCGCGTCAAACCAGCGACCGCTCCGTGATATTTCGGTGACAGACAACACAAGAGGGTTATCAACGAGTTCCCCACAGCCGCGCGCGCGGCCGCGAGTTGGCCTATCATTTCGCGCCGGGCCGCAGCAGCACGGAGCCCGCGCGACGCCAACTCTGCGCGCTCGAAGCGAAGCACGGCAACCGCTCAGTCCCCGGCGAAGCACCAGTGACGGTGACTGTTCGGCGTCCATGGGATGAAGTTTCGGACACGCGTACGCCGCAACACGCCCGCGCCGCACACCCCACGGGCCGCAAGCACATCGACCGGCGCGGCGGTCGCGCTCACCCCCGAACACTTTGCTAGCAACCAGCTGCGA
>JAEUAF010000210.1 GCA_019695485.1 Sorangium sp. | reverse complement strand
ATCGCTGAGCTCGCAGGGCCCGAGCTCTCCCCGGTGGCGGACGCTGTCGAGCGCCTCAGTCTCTACGCGGGCAGTGAGGTCGTGAGCGAGGAGATGGTCGCCGAGTGCGTCGTCCGGCTGCGCGCGGCCACGGTCTGGGAGCTGGTGGGCGCCGTGGGGCGACGCGACGTCGGTGCGGCGCTCACCGCACTGCACGATGTGTTCGATCCGTCCGAAAGCGTCCGGCTCGTCGGCTTGCTGGCCTGGTCGGCGCGCCAGCTGATTCGCTTCGAAGCGGCACTCCGGGCCGGTGCGACGCCCAATGAGGCGGCACAGCAGGCCGGCGCACCGCCATTCAAGTCCCGGGAGTTGGAACAACAGGTCAAAGCGGTCTCGGGGGAAGTGCTCGAAACCTGGCTCACAACCCTGATGCGCATGGATCGCGCCCTCAAGGGCGGATCGAAATTGCCCGCCAAGTCCGTGCTCGAACAGGGAATCCTGGAGCTCTGTCGACGTCGTCCTGAAGCAAAAGCACCGGCCCGGCGACCTACGGAGGCTTGACCGTTCCGTCGCCTGGCCCCATCTTCACCGTGATAAGCCTGACCGGCAGTTACGATCCCGCCGGCTCGGCGCCCGCCAGTTCGCCTCCCAAATGTCATCCACTGAGCGTCCGACACCGCGTTCCCCGCTGGAGCTTTTGGCGAACGCGCCGCTTCCAACCCGTCACGGGATGTTCCAGCTTCGAGTCTACCGTTGGGATGACGCGAACGCCCATCCCGCCCTCAGCAAGGAACATTGCGCCCTGGTGATGGGCGATGTTCGGCAGAAGCGCGCAGTGCCCGTGCGGGTGCATTCCGAATGTCTGACCAGCGAGGTTTTCGGCTCGTTGAAGTGCGATTGCCGCGAGCAGTTCGAGCGCGCACAGGCTGAAATCGCGCGGCGCGGCGCTGGCGTGTTGCTCTACTTGCGCCAGGAAGGCCGTGGGATCGGCCTCGCCAACAAGATCCGCGCCTACGCGTTGCAGGCTCTCGGAGCGGACACCATCGAGGCCAACGAGCTTTTGCATTTGCCGGTCGACGCGCGCACCTACGACGTCGCAGCGGCCATGCTGCGGGAGATCGGGGTCGAGTCGATCGAGCTTTTGACCAACAACCCCGAGAAGTCCGATTCGCTGACGCGCCTTGGAATCGAAGTGGAGCGGCGACTGCCAGTGCTGGTGGCGGCAAACCCATTTTCCGCGGCTTACCTCGAGGTCAAGCGTCGCCGCATGCAGCATGATTTGCCGAGCGCACCGAGCGCCGCAACGCCCGAACGCCCTGCCGCAACCGACAGCGACACGCCTGAGCCACGCAGCGGCCGCGTGGCAAGCTACTGAGAGCGAGCGCTGGCGGCGTGCTCACGCGCCCCGTTAGCCGCTAAGCTGGGGAGCGTGATCTTCCGACAGCTCTTCGATCAGGCCTCGAGCACCTACACATACCTGTTGGGTGACCCGCAGACACACGAGGCCGTGCTCATCGATTGTGTCTTCGAGCAGCACAAGCGGGACGCAGCGCTAATCCGCGAGCTCGAACTGACGCTGATTTGCACGCTCGACACACACTGCCACGCGGACCACGTCACCGGTGCCTGGCTCATGAAGCACGCACTCGGCAGTAAGATTGGGCTCTCCCCGCAGTACGCCGCGAAGAACGTGGACCTTCCGCTGCTTCACGCGAGCCGCGTGCCCTTTGGACGGCATGCGCTCGAAGTTCGCGCGACTCCAGGCCACACCGCTGGCTGCGTGTCGTTCGTCACGGAGGATCGGACGCGCGCCTTCACCGGCGATGCGCTGTTGGTGCGCGGCGCTGGGCGCACGGATTTTCAGGAGGGCGATCCGCACCTTCTATTTCGTTCGATTCGCGACGAACTGCTGAGCTTACCCGACGACTGCCAAGTTCTGCCGGCGCACGACTACGAAGGCCGCACCTCCAGCACCATCGCCGAGGAGCGCCGCTACAACCCGCGCATCGGCGGCGGCGCGCGGGAGGAAGACTTCGTCGGCTACATGCGGAGTCTGGGCCTTCCCCATCCGAAGCAGCTCGCAATCGCACTTCCAGCAAACCTGCGCGCCGGGGAGCCCGAGGACGGCCGCGCCCCCACTTCGCCGACGTGGGGCCCGGTCGTCACGACCTTCGCAGGGCTCGAGGAGATCGCACCCGAGTGGGTCGCCACGCACCGCTCCGCCGTTCACGTGCTGGACGTGAGGAGTCCCCTCGAATTCGACGGCGAGTTCGGGCACCTCGAGGGAGCCCAGCTCATCCCGCTCGAGGAGCTGCAGCGTCGCGCCGCGGAGGTGCCGCGTGATAAGCCGGTCGTGGTCGTGTGTCAGACCGGCAAGCGCTCTGGGCTAGGCAGCGTGATTTTGCGCAAATCCGGCGTGGCGCAGGCGGCCAATTTGGCCGGCGGCATGCTTCGCTTTCGTGAACTGGGACTGCCGAGCTGAGCAGGCTCGGCAGTCCAGTCGCGCGAAGCCGGAGGAGCGCGCGCAGCACAGGGGCGTTACTTGGCGTTCTTCTTCGCGTCCTTCGCTGCTTGTAGCCGCCCGCGCAGGCGCGACGCGTAGCCGAGCTTATTTTCCTGCCGAACGCGGCCGATCGCTAGGGCGTTGTCCGGCACGTCCTGCGTAACGGTGGCCCCGGTGGCGACGAACGCTCCCTTGCCGATGGTCACCGGCGCCACGAGCTGGGAGTCGCTGCCGATGAAGGCGCCTGCGCCAATCACTGTGCGATGCTTTTGAAAGCCGTCGTAGTTGCAGAAGATCGTCCCCGCGCCGACGTTGGCGTTCTCTCCGATGTCGCCGTCGCCGAGGTAGGCCAGATGGTTCGCTTTCGCACCCTTGCGAACGTGAGTCTTCTTGGTCTCGACGAAGTTGCCGATGTGCGCCTCCTCCTCGATCGTGGACTCAGGTCTGAGGTGAGAAAACGGCCCGATCTGAGCTTTTTGTCCGACCTGGCTCTTGCTGAGCACCGAGTACGGCTTGATCGCAACGTCCTCCCCAACCTCGACGTCGTCGAGCACGCAACCGACGTCGATCAAGGTACCGCGCCCTACTCGGGTGGCGCCGCGCAAGCGCACGCCGGTCTCCAACACCACGTCGGGACCGAGCTCGACGCTGTCGTCCACGTAGGCATCGCCGTGAATCGTGACCCCAGCGCGCGCGTGGCGTTCGCGGATGCGCTCGAACATGCGAAGCTCGGCCGAGTGCAGCTGGGCTCGATCGTTGACGCCGACCAGCACGTCTGGGTGGCCGAGCACCGCTGAGCAGCGCGCGCCGCCCACGAGCTCCACGATGTCGGTCAGGTAGTACTCGCCTTGCGCGTTGTTCGGCACCAAGCGCTGCAGCGCGTCGCCGAGCGTCGAGGCCAGAGCCGCGTACATGCCCGCGTTGACCTCGCGCACGGCGTGCTCTTTCGGGGTCGCGAGATCGCGCTGTTCGCGCACGGCCTGGACGCGCCCTTGTTCGTCGCGCAACACGCGCCCATAGCCGAACGGCTGCTCGAGTTCGCAGGCCAACAGCGAAACCAGCGGCGCCTCGGGCGCATCGAGCGCAAGCACGAGCTTCGAGAGGTCTTCCGCGCGCACCAGCGGAGTATCCCCGTACACGATCAAAACGCGCTCGGTCTCGACACGCTCGAGGCCGATCCGCGCCGCATCGCCGGTGCCCTTGGCGACCGATTGAATGGCGATCGAAATGCGGCTCGCGGAAAAGTGCTTCACGAGCTCGCGCTCGATCTCAGCGTGGCCGCTGCTCACGATCACGGCGTGCTCGGCGCCAGCGTCGAACGCGGCGCGCAGCGGATAGTAGAGTAGCGGCCGTCCGGCGACCGGATGCAGCACCTTGGGTAAGCGGCTCTTCATGCGCGTCCCCTGGCCTGCGGCGAGGACGACTGCGGTCAATTTGGACACTCTGATGCTCCCTTTCCGAACCTATTCTTGGGCACTTTCCGCGACGGCAGCCACACCGGAAGCCGCGTCCGACGCCCCGAAAGTCGATGCGCTGTGAGTGCCCTGCCCCACGTAGATATCGTCCCCGGGCAGCGGCCGAGGGCGCTCGGTGTACACCACCACGGCTTCCCCAGGCGTGAGCGCATCCGTGCGCGAACGGCGATTGATACGCTCCATCGAGGCCGTGGTGGCCCCGTAGCGCTTGCCAATCGCGGCCAGTGAGTCGCCACTCTTCACGCGCAGCACGAAGCGCCGCTTGCCGTTCTGACCCTCGAAGTAGTCGAAGAAGGACTCCGAGCCAGCTACCAAAATCTTGGCCTTGGACTCCGGGAGATAACGCACCTGCGTAAGATCGCGCGCCTCCGGCACGTAGAGCTGGAGCAGTAGGCCCGGGTGCAGCCGCGCCGACTCGTCGAGCGCGTTCCAAAGCACCACATCGCCGCGCGCCACCCCGAAGGCATCGGCCACGCGTGGCAACGAGTCCCCAGTCACGACGCGATAGAACACGCGCTTCATGTGCGAGTACGCGAAGCTGCGCGGAGGCACGACCACGACATTGTCGGGCGCTTCCGCTTCCTTCATGCGCTCCACATGAGGCACGAGCAAGATGGTGCCAGGCGCCAAGACTTCTTTGGGATCGACGCGGTTTAGCGCGCGGATTTGAGCCTCGGTGGCGCCGCGCACGAGCGCGATGGACTCCACCGTGTCGCCGGTACGCACGACGTAGGGCACGAAGCGCTCGTCGATCGGCCCCTCGCGCGCCAGCGCTTCACGCACGCCCTTGGCCTTGCCGAGCGGCAGCCGCACCGGCCAGCTCTGCACACCGGAGCCAGGTGCGGTGGGTGGCGTACGGCCCGCGAGGTACTGCGGGTTCAACGCTTCCAGCGTGGCACTCGGCACGGCTGCCAGGTGAGCGACGTCATCCAACGGGATGCCGCTCGCCACTAGCACGGTGTCGAAGCGTTCCGGCGCATCCGCCTCCACCTCGTCCATCCCGAACGCGCGCTTGTTGGTCATCAAGATCGCGGTGGCGAGAATTTTCGGAACGTACAGCGTGGTTTCCCAGGGCAACGACGCCTCGTAGCGCGAGAGCTCCCAGAAATCGTTGGTGTTGTACTTGCGGATCGCGCGTGACAGCCCGCCGTGCCCCATATTGTAGGCGGCCATCGACAGGTCCCAGCTCCCGAAACGCCGATACAGATCACTCAGATAACGCGCGGCCGCTTCGCTCGCGCGCTGGGGATCGAGGCGTTCGTCCACCCAGCGGTCGATGCACAAGCCGTAGGCACGGCCCGCATCCGGCATGAACTGCCAGAGGCCCGCCGCGCCCGCGGGCGACACGATGGTCGGATTATAGCCGCTCTCGATCAGCGACAGAAACGCTAAGTCGGTCGGTAGTCCCGCCTTGGCAAGCTCGGCCTTCAGCGCCGCCGCATAGCGACCGCTCTTCTTCACCCAGGCACGCCCGATGGCGCGTCCGCTCGGCGTGTCGCGGTAGAACGACAAGTAGCGCTGAACGCGCTCCTCCATGCGCACCGGCAGATTCGGCATGGTGAGCGCGCGCAGCCAGTCTGCCGCGGGTGCCGACTCTTTCGGCAGCATCGAGGCGCGTGACGCAGGCGGCGCGCCCGCGCTCACTTCCGGCAACAAGGACTCGAGCGGCCGCGGCAAATCCCAAGACCAGCCAGGCTCGAAGCCGGGCAGCGGCTGCGGAAACAGTACGAGTTCGGCTTCGTGCAGCGAGCGCAGCTCACTATCGTCTTTGCCGGCGCGCAGGTCGTCCGCGGTAGGGCCCTGAGCGATTTGTCGACGCTGCGCGGCGTCGGGCTCGCGACGCTGGAGAGCGCGCGGCTCTGGTCCCTTCTTCTTGTTCTTGCCAGTCGCGCTCGCTGCGCTGGCCGCAGCCGAGCGCTGCTCCGCGGGCTTTGAATCAGCCGCGACCGCAGATGCGCTGTCGAGCGCGGGACGCTCGACACCGACGTTGCGCGCGCCACGGCCGCGCTTTGGGTCCAAGGTCGCGGCGCCCTCTTGGGATGACTCCGCGTCGGGGAGCGCAGCCGGAAGCGCCGCATCAGCCTTTGGAGCCGCCACTGGTGCTTTGCCGTTGGGCGACTTCGCCGTTGCCTTGCTCGCCCCTGCTCGGTCCGTCGATGGTGGTTTGGAGGGCGCCGGCGCCACCTTCGACGCAGCCGGGTCAGGCTTCGGCGACGCAGCGCCCGCTTTGGCTGTGGTGGGCTCGGGCTTGGCGGTGCTCGCGTCGGGGCGCGCTGACGGCGTGGCCTTGGGCGGCTTCACAGTGGCCTTCCCAGCGGGCGCGGAGTCCTTCGGATGCTCCACGGCGAGAGCTCGCCCCGGGTGGACGAGCAGCGCCAAAATAAGGGCGCCGAAGTGCTTCCGTTCCATCCTTCCGCTCCTTACCCACCTCCGGCGGCTCGGTCAAATCCTCGGTGATTTCGGTGGCGCGCCCCCCCGCCACGCAGCTCAGCGGCGCGGTCGCGTGACCATCCAGGAAGCCACCGCCACCGTGAGCGCACATAGAAATGCGAGCAACGACCAGCTCGGTCGGGCCAACCCGGCAGCGTTCCGATTGAAAATCCCCTCGAAGAGCTGCACGAACAGCGCACCGATGCCGTAAGCGGAAGCGCTGTAGAGCACCGTGCGTCGCACCCGCGAGCCGAGTTCCACCGCCCGCGGCGTGCGGGGCCACACGTCCCGCGCCAAATGACGCACCCAAAGTATGGCGGGCGTGATCGCCCCCGCCAACACTCCAATCGGCACCAGCACGCTCTCGGAGGCGGCGAGATCGGCCCCGCGCAGTTGGCGAATGAAGGAGCCGACCGCGACAGTGAGACTCGCCGAGAGCCACAGGAAGCCGAGCACCGTGAAGAAAGCAAGCGCCGGCCGCGCCAGCCGCGCTTGCTCCCCGGAGCGCTCATGCGCGGCGCTCGCTGCGCTCACCGCAGTGAGCCCAGGCTGGGACATGACGGTTCGCCCCGAAACGTCGATCACGCTGCGCGAAGCCGTGTCGACCGGCAAAATCCCGCCGCCCAGATCGAAGCCGACTAGCGCTTGGTCGAGCTCATCCATGCTCTGGAAGCGCTCGCGCGGCTCTTTGGCCATCGCGTGTTGAATCACCATCTCGAGCGCGATCGGAATCGATGTCTCGATCGAGCTCGGTCGCGGTGGCTCCTGTACCAACGCGGCCGTCAGCGTGGCCATCGGATCGAGTCCCTCAAAAGGCTTTCGGCCCGTGAGCGCGCGGTACAAGATCGCGCCCACCGCGTACACGTCGGCGCGCGCGTCCACGCGATCGCCTCGCGCTTGCTCGGGTGCCATGTAGTCCGGCGTCCCCATCACCATTCCAGTCTTGGTGAGCTGGTCGGCGCCTTCGGAGATTTTGGAAATTCCGAAGTCAAGCACCTTCACGCCACCCTGACCGCCCAACAGGAAGACATTCTCGGGCTTCACGTCGCGATGCACGATGCCGTTTTGGTGCGCCACCGACAGCGCGCGGCAAACCTGACGCACGATGGGGATGGCCTCGGAAATCGGAAGCTTTTGCCGACGATCGAGGTGATCTCCAAGCTGCTCGCCCTCGAGAAGCTCCGCCACGATGTACGGCCGCCCGTCGGGCGCAGTGTTCACGTCGAACACGCCAACCACGTTCGGATGCGAGAGCCCGCTCGCCGCCTCTGCCTCGCGCTGAAAGCGCGTTACGACTTCGGACTGCCGTGCCAATTCCTGGTGCAGCATCTTCACGGCGAAGCGCTTGTTCGCGAGGCGGCTGTGGCGAGCTTCGTACACGCGCCCCATGCCGCCTTCCCCGATCACCCGCAGAATCTCGTAGGTGCCCGAGAGTAGCTGCCCGACCATCGGGTCCTCGCCGTCCGAGGGAGCGTCCTCGAGCGGCGTGGCGTCACGCGGACAGACCTTGAAATCCGCCGGGTAGCGGCCGCCGCAGCTCGGACATTGCCGAGAATTCATCAGGGTTGCGGGCCCGGAAGGGCTCTCCCCGGAAAGCGAACCCGGCCGCGGCGAGGCGACGGGTGAAGGCGGGCGAAGCTCGGACATGCGCGGTCATCGTAGCGCCACCCGTGAGCGCCCTCTACCAAGTCCTTTGCAGCAATTCACGCCGTGTTGGACCTACATGGCGTTGGGCGCCAGGCCGGTGCTGTTCACGCTCAGCGGCGAACCACGAGGAAGACGGTGCTTCCATGACGATTGACCAGCATCACGACGTTGCCTTTCGTCTTGCTGTAAAGATCCTGAAACTTCTGCAGGTTGTCGACAGGTGTGCGATTCACCTCGAGCAGCACGTCACCTGGCCGCAGGCCGGAGCGCGCGACGCTGCTGTGTGGATCGATGCGCGTGATCACGACACCTTTCTGGACCTCGCTCGGGATCTCGAAAGCGCGTCGATTATCCGAATTCAGGTCTTCGAGCGTGAGCCCATCGAGAGAATTCGGGGCGGATGGCTTGTCGCCGGGGGCGCTGCCCGAGGCATCGTCCTTGTTCGGCATCTCACCGAGCTGAACCGACAGCGTCTGCAGCTTACCCTCGCGATAAAACTCGAGCGCCGCGGCGCGACCGGCGCCAAGCGAGGCGACCAAGTTCCTGAATTCGCCGGACGACGTCACGGGGCGGCCGTCGATCTTCACGACCACGTCACCCCGCTTCAAACCGGCACGCGCGGCAGGCGCGCCTGGACGCACATCGGAGATCAGTACGCCCTGACTCACGGGTAGCTTCAACCCGCTTTGAAGCTCAGCGTCGACATCTTGAATGCCGACCCCGAGCCAACCACGCACGACGTGGCCCGTCTTCTTCAGTGCCTCCATGATCGGGCCGACCATGTTGGTCGGGATCGCGAAGCCGATGCCCTGGTAGCCGCCACTCCGCGACAGGATCGCGGTGTTCACGCCGATCAGTTGACCCTGCATGTTGACCAGCGCGCCACCCGAGTTACCGGGATTGATGGCGGCGTCGGTCTGAATGAAGTCCTCATAATCGACGATGCCGAGATCAGCGCGCCCCTTGGCCGACACGATTCCCATCGTCACCGTCTGCCCGACCCCGAATGGATTGCCGATGGCGAGCACCACGTCACCCAAACGCAAGCGCGACGAATCGCCAAATTCGACTGGTTTCAGGCCTGCCACGCTGCCTTTCAGCTTGATGACGGCCACGTCCGACTTGGGATCGGTGCCGACCACCGTCGCGTCGAACTCACGCTTGTCGTAGGTGGTGACCTTGATCTCACTCGCGTCGGACACCACGTGGTTGTTAGTGAGCACGTAGCCGTCGCTCGAGACGATCACGCCCGAGCCCATGCCTTGCTCGCGGCGTTCACCGGAGTCGGGCGGGCCAAAGAAGAAAGGGAACGGCATACCGCCCGCCTGGCCGTGGCTCACCTTCGTGAGGGAGATATTCACCACCGACGGCAGCGCGCGCTCCACCACATCCGCGATCGACGCAGTTCCGGTTTGAGCAAAGGCCGGGCTCTGCGATAAAGTCACGGGCACGGCCCTGGGCGGCTCGGCTGCGGCCTCCGAGTGGGAAGGGGTGGCCGCAACGTGTGAGCAGCCGGCCGCCGCCAAGGCGAGCACTAAAACCGTAGCCGCACCGTAGGGAGTGCGACGTTGCAGAGGAGTGACCGAGAGACCATGGCTTTTGTGGTTCATTGCTAGCCCCAACGCGGTGCGCGAAATTCGTACCATTCTTGCTGGCAAAACAACCCCTACGCCCGCCGGCTCATTCCCCGATTCTGCACGTGTCGAGCCGACCGCCGGACCGGGGCCTCGCACAAGTGCCTGAATTTCGCAGCGACAGGGCGGGCTGGGTGCTTCGCCCGGACCCGGCCCATGCTCACAATTTCGCGACGTACTCTGCGATTTCCGGGAGCGGCAGGGTCATCGTGGTCACGCCCGCGCGCACCGCAGAGCCGGGCATTCCGAAGACCACCGCGGTGGACTCGGACTCGGCCACGACGATCCCGCCGGCAGCCATGATGGCGCGTGCGCCCTGCACACCGTCGTCGCCCATGCCGGTCAGGATCACGCCCACCGCGCGCTTACCAACCGCCTGCGCGACGGACGTCAGCAAACGATCGGCGCTCGGCACGTAGCGGTCCTGCTCGACCGGCGCGCCCACGCGAACCCGGAGCCCGCGCGTCGCGTTCTCGAGTTCCATGCACTGTCGGCCGGGACACACGAAGGCCCCGCCAGCGCCGAGCGCGTCGCGATCCTGCGCTTCGGCCACGTTGAGCGCGCTGCGCCGGTCGAGGCGCTCCGCGAACGTGCGCGTGAACTTGTCGGGCATGTGCTGCGCGATCACGACGCCGTGCGGATAATTGTCCGGAAAGCGCGCGAAGATCTCCATTAGCGCGCTCGGGCCTCCCGTCGACGACGCGATGGCGACCACGTATTTCGGCTGCGTCAGCGTGGTCGATGGCGCGGGGTCGATCGACCGCGCGGGCGGCGCGTCTGGGATCCGCCGCTGCGCGATGCTCGCCAAGCGCCGAACGCTGCGCGCCAACAACACCTTGCGCACGAGCTCCTCGCGAATCGCGGCAAGATCGGGATCGTTGTAGCGGTCGGGCTTGGCCACGAAATCGAGCGCGCCGAGCTCGAGCGCCTTGAAGACGTTCTCTTTCTGGCTGTAGCTCGAGACGACGATCACCGGTGTCGGCATCTTCGTCATCAAAATGCGCAGGAAGGTGAAGCCGTCCATGCGGGGCATCTCGAGGTCGAGCGTGATCGCGTCGGGCTTGAGCGCATTGACCAGCCGTAGCGCTTCCTCGCCGTCGGCCGCCTTCCCGACCACTTCAATCGAGGGCCCGGTGGTGAGAATGTCCGAGATGCTCCGCCGATTGAAGACAGAGTCGTCGACGACCAGAACTCTGACCGGGGGCTCGGCGCCAGAAGCTGTCATGGTGACCGACCTCTGTCCCAGCGTTCAGTGGTGGTTGGCTTTCTGTACACGAGATCCTCACGCAAATGCACGAGCTCGAACGCCGTCGTGACGTTCAGCAGCGACTCCGAATGGCCGAGCAATAGGTATCCCCCAGGCAGC
>JAEUAF010000183.1 GCA_019695485.1 Sorangium sp. | reverse complement strand
GCCGCGCGGCGCGTCGGACTCGACCACGAAGTCGGCGTCGAGCTCGGGTCCGGTCTCGAGATCGGGCGCGCTCACCAAGGGACGCCTCGCTTCCAGCGCTGCCGCGTCCACCTCATCGAAGTCGTCGACGTCTTCCACATCCTCGATGAGCTCGTCTTCCGACACCTGGTCGGCCGGGCTGCTAAATTTGGGCGGAATGCGCGAACTCGGGCGAAGTTCGAACGCTGGCTCGATGTCGATATCGACTGCCAGCTCACCGTAAGGGTCGGGCAGCTGGTCTGCGCCGTCGTCGTTGTCGAGGAACGGATTCTTTCCGATCGTCGGCCGAGCCGCTTCGAGGGCCGGCCGCCAGCCTGTTCGCAGCGCCGCTTCGAGCGCGTTCGTTTGCTGCGTGAGCTCGCGGGCGCGGATCGCGCGTCCACCGTCGACCGCCGATTCGACCGCGCGCCGCAACCACTCGAGCGCGTCTGCGAGCGCACCACGACGCCACTGGACGCCGGCCGTTTGGAGCGCCCAGGTTACGTCGTCATCGTCGTCGTCGAGCGCCTCGGGGAAGGCGGGCGCGGAACGCTGGATCATGCCGGCCGTCCTTCATACCATAGTGGCGTCATGGGGGAGGGAGGAACACTTGGCGGTCGCGAGCACCGTTCGGTGGCCCCACCATGCCCTGCTTTTCCATCATTTCCACGATCTTGGCGGCCCGATTGTAGCCGATTGTCAGCTTGCGTTGCAGCCAAGAGGTCGAGCAGCGCTGCGTCTCGGCGACGATTCGCGCCGCCTCATCGAAGCGCGGGTCGAGCGGCTCTTGATCTCCCGAGTCGTCGTCCGAGTCCTCGGGAGCCTGCAAAATTGCGTCGTGGTACTCCGGGGTGCCCTGTGCTCGGAGGTAGTCCGTCAGGCGACTGACTTCTTCTTCGCTAACGAATGGGCACTGAACGCGGTAAGTGTCGGTTGCTCCGTTCAGCTTCACGAGCATGTCGCCTCGGCCGAGCAGATGCTCAGCGCCCTGCTCGTCGAGGATGGTGCGGCTGTCGACCTTTTGCGCCACTCGAAAGGCGATGCGCGTCGGGAAGTTAGCCTTGATCATGCCCGTGATGACGTCGACGCTCGGCCGCTGCGTGGCCAGCAGTACGTGCATGCCCGCGGCGCGCGCCTTTTGGGCCAGCCGGGCCACAGAAGCTTCGACTTCCTTGCCCTGTTGCATCATCAGATCGGCGAATTCATCGACCACGATCACGATGTAGGGCAATTTACCGGGCAATTTCAGGCCGTCGCTGCCCTCTTTGGCGGGCGGCACGCTCACCACGGCTCCGTCCGGCGAGAGGGCTTCCACGTCCTCCGGTTTGGGGGGCGGCAGTTCGCCGGTGTGCACGCGCTTGACCCAGCCGTTATAGGTGATGATGTTTTTCGTGCCAGCGTTGGCAAAGAGCTGGTAGCGCCGCTCCATCTCGTCGACTGCCCAGCGCAACGCCGTGGCCGCCTGCTTCATGTCCGTGACGACCGGCAGCAGCATGTGAGGAATCCCGTCGAAGGGCGCGAGCTCCACGACCTTGGGGTCAATCATCAGCATCCGCAGCTCCTGCGGAGTCCGCTTGAACAAGAGGCTCGACAGCATCACGTTCAGGCCGACGCTCTTACCAGCGCCCGTCGCACCAGCCACGATTACGTGCGGCATCGAGGCCAGATCGGCGTAGAACGGCTTGCCGACAATGTCCCGCCCCAGCACGACAGGCAACGGCGCTTTGTCCGCGAGGCGGTCGAATCGCTGGTCCTCGACGAGTTCGCGCAGGCTGACCGGGATGCGCTCCTCGTTCGGGACCTCGAAACCGATGCGATTCTTGCCTGGGATCGGCGCGATGATACGCACCTTGCGCGACAGTCCGAGCGCCAGATCGTCCGCCAACGCGGCGACTTTGCTCACCTTCGTACCGGCCTCGCACGACACCTCGTACATGGTGACGGTCGGGCCGGGTAGGATCGCCTCGACGTTGGCGATGACGCCGTAGTCGAGCAGTGTCTTCACCAGCAGCTGCCCTTTCTCCTTGAGCAGTTCTTCACTCACGGCCGCGGTCAGCGGAGGAACGGGCTCAAGCAACTCGCATGCCGGCAAGCGGAAATCGTCGCGCACACGCCCGACGCCGCCGTCCGCGCTGCGCTCGACGGCGCGTTCGTGCTGAGTATCGACGATCTCCGGCTCGGCGTCCTTGCGCGCCTTGCCCTCTTTGGCAGCGCGCACGGGTTTTGTGGGGGAAGCCGGCTCAGGCGTTGCTTGCGCTTCGTCTTCGCTCTCGGTCGGCTCCGGCGCGGATTCGCTGTCCGCGTTCGAAGCGTCTTTCGCGCGGCGGCCGCGATTGCGCCGCGAAGGTTTGCGGATAGCGTTGTCCGGCGCTGGCGTTCCGGCCAAGGCCAAGAGCTCGGCTCCCGATGGATCGCTGTCTGGTGCGCGCGTGTCCACGCGGCTCGTAGCGGGCGTTTCTGCGAGCGCGAATGCTCGCGCGTTCAGAGGGCGCAGTGCGTCGGAGATCGCGAGGGGCAACTCCGCCGTTTGCTCGATCGGGATCCAGTCCGACTCATCCTCTTCCTCGAGTTGGATCATGATCGCGGCGTCTGGATCTTGCACGATGATCGGCGCCGGATGAGCGCGCTTGTCGGCGTGTTCCTGGCGGCGCAACGCTCGCGCCGCGGTCCACGCTGCGCCAAGCCGCTCGAGCAAGCCTCGAAGCCGCACCGACACGCGGCGCGTGAACGCGACCAAGCGTGCCGCCCACTCGATGAACGAAAAGCTACTGCGTCCGATCAAGATCAGTCCGACCACTGTCGGTCCCACCAGAAACGATCCAGCGGTCGAGAAGCCCTCGCGCATCATCTCGCCGAACAAGAGTCCGACGTTGCCGGCGAACGGCGCACGTCCAAAAACCAGCGCGTCTGGCAGCGCCACTTGGCAAAGCGCCGAAAGCACGATCGCCGCGACCAAGTCACCTGCCACGCGCAGGCCGAGCGCGCGCGGCAGTTGGCCACGCAGCAGCGGCCGGCCAATCAGGGCGAGCTCGAACGGCGCGAGCCAGGCGACCACCCCGAAGCCTTGCACCAGCGTGTGCGCGAAAAGGCTACCCGCGGCTCCAACCCAATCCGCGCCGTGAAGGGTCGGGTCGTCGCTGTCCATTCGGAAGCTCGCGAGCGCGAGCGTCAAGAACGCGGCACCCGCGAAAAGCAGCAGCGCCGCGGCCTCTTTCCAGCGGCCGTGGGAGACCCGAATCTCGATCGCGCTTAGGTTCTCGGCGGTGCGGGGACCCTCTGCCGATCGCGGGCTGAACATGCGTGCGCCCATTGGTTACATATACTTACATCATCCCACCCTCACGTATCAACTTTCGCCCTTCTCAGGCCGATTGGCCAAATTTCGTTGCGGGGTCGCGAGGTTCCGGGCGGTCGACCCGGATCCGCTGCTTGAGTCTCAGAACGACCGGGCTGTACACTGGGGGCTCACCTCACACGCTGCGTGAACAAACACGCGGCGAAACCGAGAGATCGGAGCAAGCTGTATGCACCTGGGGGCTCCCATGGGCCGAGTACTCCGCGCCGTTCTTGTCGTCGGCGCGCTGGGAATTGGCGGCTGCCGAACGAGCAGCGACGACGTTCACCGCTGGGCGAATACCGTCCAGGGGCCGCGCAAGCTGCTGGCCGTGCTCGCGCACGACAAGTATCCACTCGAGCTGAGGGTGGAGAGCGCGCTCTCGCTCATCAGTATGAAACCGCGTGCCGGTCGCCGCATCGGGATTCAGGGGTTGGACGATCAGCCCGGAGTGATCGATGCGCTCGCGCAGCTACCGCCTGCGGCGCGCAACGCGATCATCGGTCGGCTGGTGCCGCGTCTGCTCGAAGAGATGAAACGCCCGCTGCCGGTCGCGCAAGCCGGGCAGCCCGCGCCGAGCGATCCGTCGGTTCCTTACAAGGACGCGGGCTTTGCACTGCTCATTCACAACTCCGGCTCGTTGTTGGGAGATCCCGGGCAGATCGCGGCTTTACGCGAGGCGCTCGCGTCTTGGTCTGCCACGAACTTTTCGGACCGCCTGGACGACTCTTCCCAGCTCTACGGCATCGAACAGATGATGCGGGAGCTCAAGGCCGACGGCGCGCGCTCGCTGCCCTCGCTGATCGCCCCCGGGGCAGGCAAGATCGACCGCATCGCGGAGCTGGTGGCCGACTTCGGTGACGCCGCGACTAAGCTTCAAGCAAGCCAGAAGCTCGTGGCCGTCGCCAAGGAGGTCAACTCCGAAGGGTGGATCAAGCAGAAGGCGCCCGGCGTCGAGAGCGCGAACCGAGCGTCCAAACTGAACCCCACGCCGGAGCAGTTCAGGAAGCAGCTCGTCCAGTACCAGGAGGAAGAGCTCCTGCGCGTGTTCTCGTCGATGAAGAAGATCGGCGGCAAGCCCGTGGTCGACTACTTGCTCGCGTTCACGCAGGACAAGAACGAGAGCGAGAAGCGGCGTGCGACGGCGATGGCTGCGTTGCAGGGAAACCTCGACCGCAACAATCCGAGCCACGCCGAGATCCCCCTTCAGGTCGCCGCCGCAGCCGATACACCCGACCAGTTGCGTGACGTCGCGTTCGCCCGCGTTGGCGAATTCCCGCGCCAGCTGATCTTGGGCAAGCTGTACGGGCTCTTCAAGACTGAAAACTGGAAAGTGCGCTGGGTCGCGGCCGAGCTGATCCTGAAGACGAGCGACACCAGCGAGCTGCCGGAGTTCTTCTCGAAGCTCGGACAAGCCGAGGGCTTTGCCATTACCGAGCCGTTGCGGTACGGCGCACTTATCGCCCAGATGAAGGGCACGCCTCCACCCCTCGAAGTGGTGGAAAAGTACATGACGCCTCCTCACCCCGTCCAAGTCCGCATGTCTGCGATCGGATATTTCTTCGAGACCGGCACCAAGGCGGACTGGCCCAAGATCGAGGCCTTTGCGGCTGACAAAGCCAAAGCACCCGCGTGCAAAGAAAGCGCGAAGGAGTGCGAGTGGAAGTGCGAAGTGCAGGCGGGCGACAAGCGCGACACCAAAGAAATCGCGACGCTCGGTGATTTTGTGACCTACTGCGTCAAGCCGGCTATGGAGGCGCGCGCCAAGAAGTGAAACCTAGTCTCGGAAATAGCCCTGACAGTTGCAGCGCTGTGACGAACTGGGTTCGCGCGTTCGCGGCGCGCCGCGGCCCGGGCAGCGCGGCGTCGGGCGTTCGAGCAGGCGTGTGCGCTCCTGCGCGCCTTGCAGCATTTCCTGTCACTGCCCAATGTGCAGTGCAACGAGACGTGTAATGACCGATCCGAACAAGAAAACGACTCGGAATTTCCAGTGTCGCGAGGCCCTCTGGCAAAAGTTCGAGCAGATGGCGAAGGAGCTCGAATGCTCCGTTGACTACCTGATCAACGACGCGATGAAGCAGTACGCTCGCCAGCGCGGCTACGGCACCGCAACGAGCCTAGGCGGCATGCCTTCGGTGGCCAACGCGGGGCCCCCGCCGTCCTCGCCGGTTGCGAC
>JAEUAF010000102.1 GCA_019695485.1 Sorangium sp. | reverse complement strand
GCGACGGCACACTAACGGACAGCTCCCGACTCCGCGACGACCCCGTCGTTCAGTCCGTACGACAACTCTTTCCGGGCTTGGCTGAAGCGGTGGGCGCAATGACCGAGGGCGAACGCTGCCGTGTGTGGGTTCCAGGCGCTCTCACTTTCCCGCCCGATGCGGAGCGACCGCCCGCAAACGACGCCCTCACGCTCGACGTCGAGCTCTTGGCGATCAAACGCGCCCCCCCCGTGCCGCCATTGACCGCACCCGAAGGCACGCCGCGAACCGAACTCGGGCTACGCTATCAATTTCTCGAGCGCGGCAACGGCGCCGGCCCCCCTGCGCCCAGCGCCCGCGTCACCTTCCTGCACTCGGGCTGGAGCGCCACGACGGGCGCATTGGTCGAGAGTTCCGAACTTGCCGAGCGCCCGCAGTCCTCGCTGATGAGCGCGCTCCTACCCGGACTCCGCGAAGCGCTGCTGCGCATGCGCGTCGGCGACCGCGCGCGCCTTTGGGTCCCCACCGCGCTCGCCTACGGGGAAAAGCCGCGCCGGCGCGCACCCGCTGGGCCGCTCGTCTTCGAATTGCAGCTCTTGAAAATCGAGTGAGGGGGCGAGGCGCCGCGAGGCGCAGAGCTCAATGCTGCACGCGGTGTCGAACCATGGTCGTCCGACGGCGGGGGGCGGCCTTTGCAATCGGCCGATCCCAAACCTTGAGCGCGCGCAAGAACTCCGGGAGCGGCAGCGTATTCAGCGCCTGCCCGCGCTCCGCCCAAGCCCTGCGAGCCATGTAGATAGCGGCGTGATCGGCGTCGCCGAGGGCGGCCGGCGTGCGGGCGTTCGAATTGATCAGGAGCTTCGCGCCCGCGCGTGCCGCCGCGCGAATGAACTGTTCACGCTCGGGAAAGCACTCAGGCCGAGGATCGATCCCAAGTGCCGTCCCGGTGCGAACGGCGGCCGCGATCACCGCATCGAAGTCCAGGCGCAAGGGCAGACACGGGCCCGACGCGCGACAGGTTGGAATCAGAAATACCGCCACGCGCGGGTTCTCTAGGGCACGCACGACGCGCGCGGTAGCCTCGGCACGCGTCTGCTCAAAGTCCGAATAGAGGGCCACACCGACCAAGTCGAGTTGGTCGAGCAGCGCCGCCGAGACGGAGAGCGACCCATCCGCGGCGGGGTTCAGCTCGACTCCACACAGAATGCCGATCCCCGGACTTCGCGCGCGCAGCCCGCGAATCTCGGCGATTTGACGAGTCAGAGCAGCCTCATCGAAGCCATGCGACAACGGGTACAGGGCATCGGTAATCGCGATGTACTCGCGACCGAGCGTGCGTGCGGCCGCGACCATCGTTTCGAGGCTCGCCTGGCCGTCGCTCCAATTCGTGCGCACGTGCAGATCGCCGCGCAGCGCACCCAAGCCCACGAGCCGCGGCAGCTCGCCTGCGCGCGCCGCCTCGACCTCACCCGCGCCCTCGCGCAGCTCCGGCGGAATGTACGGCAATCCGAGCGCCGAAAACATCTCCTGCTCCGTGCGCGCTGCGACCACTTGGTCGCCGCGTAGCAACCCGGCCTCACTGAGGCGGAGTCCGAGCTCCTCGGCACGCAAGCCGAGCGCCCGATAGTGCGCTCCGCTCCCCGTAGAAAACAGCCACGCAGCGCCAAACTGCGCGACGGGAACCAACTTGATCTCGACCTCGAGAGCGTCTTGAACGATCACCCGCACCTGGCTCGGTGAGCTCTCCGCAATGAGCCCGACGTCAGGCGATCGGCGCAGACTAGCGACCACACCGTCCAGACCTGCCCCAGCGACGAGCACGTCGATGCGAGCAATCTGCTGGCAGCGCCGTCGCACCGCGCCGGAGATTTCGGCAAGCTCCACGCCCGGAGAATCTTGAACGACCCCCTCGAGGCGCGTCGAAATCGCCAACGCCTGCGCGAGCGGAAGGCCGCAGCCGACTCGCTGGCAAGCGCCCACGTGCTGGTCGAACGTCGAGCTGTGAGACATTCCGCTTTCCGTTTGCCTCGGCCAAGTGGCGCGCAAAGGACCCTGGCGACACAGCGCGCCACACGAAGTCGTGACTCGAACGGGCGCAGCCGTCGGCCCGCCGGTGGCCCAAAGTGTGCGCATCGCCCCACGCCAAGTAAAGCCTCCACAGCCGCCACGCGCAGAAAGCTGACAGACGTCACAGGGGACAACCGCGTTCGGCCCGCCGTCGCCCCCGCGGCTGGCACAAGGATTGCGATGCATGCCAACCAGCATGACCTACCGACAATGTCTGTTGCGAGAGAGCCACACTTGGGTTGCTCGCGCGTGCTGGCTCGTCACACTCAGCATCGCGAGCGCTGGTATCGCGGCATGCGGCTCAGAGCCTTGTTCCTATGGGGACACTGTCGCCGTCGACCCGCAAACGACACCCTTCGCGGATGGCGCGAGCGTCTTCTCGAAGTGCGGCGCATGTCCCAGCCTGCCCAAGATGGACGGCATCGACGCCAGCGGCCCCGCGACAGTTTGCGACGTCGAGTTCCACGACAGTGGACCCAGTAGCGCCTGGGTCAATTGCTTTTACGGACCCGGAGGCAACACCTCGAGCTCAATCGCCAACGGGGCCGTCACCGACGTGCCGAACCTGTTCGACTATTGCGAAGCCCACTGCCCCGACCACGACGCCCTGCACGCCTGTCACTTCCGGTCGAATGCGGATGGCGTCGAGAGTTTCAGCTGCTGGTACGGGCAGACCTGCGGTTGAGGCACTCGCGGAGCCGTCCCGCCCTGCGCACGCCGGTTCGCCCCGCGCCGCTGGCCCCGAGGCCGGCGCAACTGCCGTGCGCGGCTTCCCGTTGCGCAAGACCTCACGCGACCGAACTCATCTCCCGCCTCTCGCCTTGACGCCGCTGACGCTGGCTTCTACACGACACGCCGCATGCGGCCGGCGTGGCAGCGAAACCTGCGGTACGTCCAGACCGCGTTCGATTGGCTTTT
>JAEUAF010000767.1 GCA_019695485.1 Sorangium sp. | reverse complement strand
TACTCGCGACACATTTTGCTGCCGGAGGTTGGTGAGCGTGGTCAAGAGAAGCTGCTCAAGGCGCGCGTGCTGCTGCTCGGCGCCGGTGGCCTAGGCGCGCCTTCGGCACTTTATTTGGCCGCGGCCGGCGTTGGCACGATTGGCTTGGTCGACGCAGACACGGTGGACGCTTCGAATCTGCAGCGGCAGATCGTGCACGCCACCTAACGGATCGGCATGCCGAAAGTGGACAGCGCCGAGGTGGCGCTCACCGATCTAAATCCCGACGTAAAGATCGTGAAGTATCAGGAGCGCGTGAACAGCGAGAACGTGGATCGCATCTTCGGCGCTGGCTGGGACGCCATCGTCGACGGCTGCGACAACTTCCCGACGCGCTACCTCGTGAATGACGCCTCGCTGTTTCACAAGATCCCCGTGATCCACGGTTCGATCTTCCGCTTCGACGGCCAGGTCACGACCTTCATGCCTCATGTCGGGCCCTGCTACCGCTGCCTATATCCGGAGCCGCCCCCGGCTCACCTGGCGCCCTCTTGCGCCGAGGCCGGGGTGCTCGGGATTTTGCCCGGCATCATCGGGACGCTCCAAGCGACCGAGGCGATCAAGCTCATTCTTGGTCAGGGCGACCCCCTCGTCGGGCGCCTTTTGACGTACGATTCGTTGAAAATGTCGTTTCGCGTCCTCAAGCTTCGCCGCGACAAGACCTGCCCGGCCTGCGGTGAAAACCCCACGATTACGTCGTATATCGACTACGAGGGTTTCTGCGCCGGGGTGGCGACGCACGGCTGATTTCTAGGTCGAGTCTCAGGTAGACTGCCGCGCCCGGCCCCGTTCGGGGCCGCGCGAAAGGGAGTAAAGAACGATATGGCTCAGACTCGACTCGCTCGTCACGCGGCAATGGCTTGCGCCGTGTTCGGCCTCAGTGCCTGCGGTGGTAGCGACAAGCCTGCGAACACTGGGCAAGCTGCGGCCCAGTGTCCGCCGGGGCAGTACTTCGACGGTCAGATGTGTCAGACGCCCGGAGCAGCGGTCGGTCAACCTCAACCGGTTGCTACGGCTGCACCCGGCACCACCGCGCCCGGCACGCCAAGCACGGTCCCAGCCACTCCGGGTGGCACGCCCACGGCTCCGGTGGTGACATCAGCGCCCGGTACTCCGGCGCAGGCGCTCGATCCCACGGCAGCAGCCGCCGCTACGCAGCTCTTGACCCCGCTCGCGGCGCAGAACGCACCCGGTGCGAAGGCGCTCGGCGCGGCCATCGCTGGGAATTTCCAGCAGGGCCAGGTGCTCGAGACCCAGGTTCAGATGAATCCGGGTAAGTGCTACACGGTCGTTGGCGCGGCGGTGCCGACGGTGACCAACCTCGACATCGAGTTGGTGCCGTTGATGCCGGTTCCAGGTCTCGCGTCTCCCGTTGTGGCGGCCGATCAGACGCAGGCGGCTACCGCGGTCGTTGGCGCCGCTCCGAACTGCTTCAAGTGGGCCTGGCCGGTCGCGGGCCCCATGAAAGTGGTCGTGCGAGTGAGTGCGGGCCAGGGCATGGCCGCGGCCCAGGTGTTCGAGAAGTAGACGCGAACAAGCGCTTGGCGCGGGTCCCAGAGCGAGCTTCGGCCTGCTTCGCGACCCGCGGCCTTGGTGTGGTGAGTCGAAGACTCATCACACATCAAAACTATCTGGGGTCTCGCCCGTCGGGGCCCCAGATCGTTCAAGGACGTTTGTCTGACTCAGGACACTAGGGCTCGCGGAACAGGGGCCACAGTCGGCTGAGCCCGCCCGCTCGGCGGCGGAGTTCCCAATCCACGATGGCGGGGACGACGGCGGCCGCGGAGGTTGCGAGCACCAGGCCGGCCACGACGTCGATGAGGTAGTGCCAGCGCAGAAACATCGTCGCGATCACGATGTTGAGCGTAAAGAATGCCGCGATGGGCCAGGTGTAGCGGTAGGGGGCGAGCCGCCGATAGCGATACGAAAAGAGGGTGATGAAGGACGGTGCTGCCGTATGGAGTGACGGGAAGATGTCCTTCAATGCGCCGCTGGATTTGACGGCGTCCATCACCAGATCGAGCCACAGGCCGTGGGGGAATTGGGTTTTGAATTCCCCCGCCATCGCGCGATACGGACCAAACCCGGGCACCAGCATGTAGATGGTGTGACCGAAGCAAAACAAGATCAGCATGCCCAGCGCAAATTCACCCAAGATGCGCTGGTTTCTCGACAAGAACAAGATCGGCACGACGTGCAGCGCGAGCACGAAGAAGTAGCCGAAGTAAAAGAACGCGAACCACTCGGTAGAGGAGACGGAGATCACCCGATCGAGCGCCAGCGCTGGCTCTACGCCGAACAGCGAGACGTCGACGTGACGCAGCTCCGCGTCGAGCGCGCGCGGATTGATCTTGGGCAAGAGCTCCCGAAAGAAGAAATAGCTCAGCTGAACGGGTCCGTAGATCGCGACGCGATACACGGTCGCTTTCAGCCAGCCGTTAGGAACGAGCCCGCTCCGCCCCACCGCGATCCCTACGAAGGCCGAGGTCAACAGGCCGAAGACAGGCAGCAGGTCTTGCGCGACGTTCGGGCCGAGATCCCCGCGCAGCACTGCGGCCGTCAGCACCAGCACATAGGCGAGCACGAGCCAGTCGTGTACGGCGAGCTCAGAGAAAAGGCTCGCCTGATCCGCGACTGCCGCTGGGCGATCGCTAGGTTGGGCGGTGGCGGGGGTCGCGCTCATGGCCAAATCGAGCGGCTGGCTTCTAGCTTCGCTCGCGTGAGCGGGCAAGCGCGGGGGCCTCGTCCGCGCCGCCCGGATCTCCGCTCTCGGCCGCGATTCGCGTTGCAGGTTCGCCACGATCGGCCACGGGGCGAAGAAATTCGCCCAGGTTCAGCTCGGCGAGGAGGAGCA
>JAEUAF010000689.1 GCA_019695485.1 Sorangium sp. | reverse complement strand
ATATAGGCTCGGCGCGACCACGTTGGCGGGTGGCGAGAGGCGCACCAATTCGCTGCCGGTCACGCTCGGATCGTCGTTCAGGACGGGGATGTAGTCGACTGGAGCCGCGTAGACCAGCGAGCCCGCCTCGCTCGTGGGCAGCTTGAGCTCAACGCGGGTGGAGATCACCTGACCCGTGATGGGCTCGAGTAAATCGATGCTCCAGCCGTCGAGCGACTGGGCGCCCTCGGGCCAACGCACGCTGAGATCCAAATGCGTCGGGGTGGGCACGGCAAGCTTCAGCGAAGTGGTCCCACCAAGCTCGAGCGAGCGAATCAAGTACGGAGGCAGCACACAATGCGCCGACATCACGCTGCTCGGCTCGACGTCGAACGGCGTGACGTACACGTCGAAGGCTCCTCCCGGCAGCTGAACCTGAAATGGATAGCTGGCGGGCGTCACGCCGCTGAGTCCCGTCGGCAGCGGGGCATCGGTGTTTTGGGCTGCCAATCCCCACATGCGCTCCACTGGGGAAAAGCGCACCCGCGCAGGAATCGAGCCGTCACTTGCCTGCGGCAAGAGCGACGCGCCGTCGGCGCCCTTGAAAAGCACGTCGCAGCCGGACGGCAAGCTGGCAGTGACCTGCCCCGTCACGGTGGAGAGATCGTTCAGACGCAGGGCGTAGCGAAAGTCGGCCGACGAAATGGCGAGCGGCAGGTCCTCGACGACCTTGAACAGATGGGCCCCAGCTATCTGGCCCACTGAAGCTCGCGGCAGCACCTCGAACAGGACTGTCGACAAGCTCCCAGTCGCCGCGCTGCAGAGGGAGTCCACACACGGTTGTCCTGGGCAGTCACTATTGACGACGCAGTGGTTACTCGCGATCGACTCCTCGCGCTCGGCCAAAGCCGTCACGCTGCAGCCCGCGAGCGCCAAACACCAGCCGGAGAGCGCAAGCAGAAAGCGGCTCATGGCGCCGTCGGTTTGGGGCAGCCAACGAGCGTATCGGGATCGACGTTGGGATCGGGGTCGATGTTCATCCACCAGGTGGCGAACGCTGTGTCCCAGAGCGTTCCCGGTTTCGGCCGAAAGTGCGGAAAATCCCAGGAGCTTTGGTGAAACACGACGAGCGCGAGTTGGTGGCAGCCAGCAGGAAACGCGTCCTCCACCGACCAAGTGAGCGAGATCGAACGGTTCAGGTCGTCCAATGTCGAAGGTGGCACCATGACGGACGAGAACGTGTCGGTGTTGCCCGTCGGATCCGTGAAGTAGTCGTGATGGAGCGCGGCCACGAGCGCTTCGCCCTGATCGTCGGAGCGGATCGGAACGCTGACCTCGACGTCGTGGCTCGCGATCTTGTCGCTGCGGTCGACGATGATGATGCTGCTGATCAGGGGTACCGCGCGCTCCAAATCGAGGATCGGGGGCGAACGCTTGGGATCCTCGTACTGCGGGGGATCGGCGACGATGCAGCCGGAGGGGAAGAGCATTGCTAGGCATAGGCAGAGCGAATTGCGTGCCAGCGGAGCTTTCCCCGAGCGAAGAAGGCGGTCGCTACGCGCTCGGTGTGACAGGCATGTCGCGATCACGAACGAACCCTCCGCGAACACAGCAGATTGCCAAGACTTTCCAGGGCGAACTCCCGAACGGCTATGTGGCCCATTCGTCGAACAGCGTCAAAGTCTGAAGAGCCGCTAGCGCCCGCTGCGCCCCAGCCACCAACGGATTTGCGCGTATTCGGGGCTAGTCGCCAGCCCCAGCAAGGAGCGCACGGAAGCATTTTGCGCGGCCAGCGTGGCAACGCGCGCAAACGATCCCAGGGCGCTTTCGGGGATCCCCTCCTCGATGCAAGTTTCCGACAGCGCAACCCCGAGGTTACCACAGGCAAATAACCCAGCTCGCCGGGTCGCGCTCCGCGCCAGCCGGATCGCCACGTCGTAGTCGAGTGCATCCTTGGCGTCACACAGCTCGCGCAAGCGACGCTGAAGACGAGCAGGAATGCTCTCCCACAACACCTCGGCCAAGTTTGGCACCGCACCGGGGCCGAGCCCGCCGCTTTGCGTAGGTCCGAAGGCGAAACCGAGCCCCTTCAAGACCGCGCGCGCCTGCGACTCCGGCGAACCGAGCAGCAGCGCGAAGTGCGGCGTGGCCGCCAGCAGCGTGGAGCCCAGTTGAAACGCAAGCTCCGGAGTTTCATTGCGCACGTCGCCCGATACGAGGACGGCGGGCGGCGCCAAGAGCGCGAGACTTACGGTGACCGCCCCGGCGCTCCGCCGCTGGAAAAGTGGTGTACGCAGCATGCCGAGCGCATTGGCCACTTCCGAATACATCCGCGCGAGCGGCATCGGAGCGCCGACTGGCACCCGCTCGAGCCCAGTCACCCCGTAGGTGGATGGATCGCGACGGAAGATGCGCTCTGCCCCTTCCCAGACCAAGGAGAGCGCGTCGAATGCCGACGACGCGTGATCGCGTAGCAACAGGACCCGCACCGCATCGGGGTCCTGACTCTGGTCGCGCAGCGCCGGCGGTTCCACGTAAGGGGCGCCTGGGTCGAGCACGCCGATCACGTGTTCGATGGCGCGCGCGTAGGCGTAATTCCGATCGGCGAGCGCTGCGCGGTGCAGGCGGTCCAACGCGGAGCCATCACCCGGCTGGGCGGCGACCAGTCGCCGGCAGACGGCGACGAGGTCCTGAGTGCGATCGGCCCGGTGCTCGAGCTTCAAGATGAGGTCGTGCCCTGCTTCGACCGCACCCTCCGCCAAGGCTCGGTAGAGGGAGGCTTCGTCGGCGTCGAACTTCAGCAAGCGCGACGACGAGTCGGAGCGCTCCTCCGCGGTCGTTTTGCCAGTGCCGCCCTCGGAGTCCGGTCGCAGCGAGTAGCGTCCCTGGGCGGAGTCGCTGCTGTCGAGAGCGGGCGTGGCAGGCGACTGAGCCACGATCCTCTCTTCCGCCGCCGCAGGCGCAGGCCGTGCCGAATAGCGCCCCAGGGACGCCAATGCACGCTCAGCCGGTACCGGCTGCGAAGGACGACTTTGGGAGCGATTCGAGGCGCGCAAGACGGGCTCGGACTGCCCCGGTGGCGGAGAGCTCACGCGCTCTGAAAAGATCTCGCGAATGCGCGTGGTCGCCTGCTGCCGCGTCTCCGGATCTTCCGCGGAAATCTCGAGATAGCTGGCGGTGCGGTCGAGGTCGCCGAGCGCTAGCGCGACCTCGGCAGCGTGCCATGCAACCTGGCCTCGACCGCGTAGATCGCGCAAGTCTCCACCGAGCGCTGCGTCGAAGTACAAGAGCGAGCGATCGAGATCGCCGAAACGGCTCAGGCGTTCACCGAACGCGAGCGCGAGCAAGGGGCGCACGCCGAGCTCACGCTCGCTGAGCTCGAGCGCGTCTGTCGCTTCCTGACTGCGACCGGCGGCATCGAGCGCCTCCGCGCGCAGAAACGTGAACAGCTCCGCTTGCTCCGGCGTGGCCGGTTCGAAGTCGTGAGACAGTGCGTCGAGCGTTGCCAGAGCGTCCTCAGGCGAGCCTGCGCGCCGAGCCTGGTATTCGAGCTTTGCGACGAACAGCTGGCCTGACAATGCGTTTGGTCGGAGCTCGAGCGAGCGGCGCGCGCGCGCCAAGGCGAGATCGCGCGCGCCCCCGGCGAGCGTGGCTTGTGCTGCTTCCAAGAGCCAGGCGGCGCGCTGCTCCCGCGCGGCCTCGGGGAGCTGGGAAAGGTCGTCGAGCGCATCCGCGAGCGCCAACGGGTTCTCCCGCCGGCGCTCAATTTCGGCGGCCAGCTTGAGCACGCGCTCGGACTGGGACCAAACTTCGATGCCATCGAGCACGCGCCGCGCGGAGTCCAGATCTCCCGCGAGCAGATAGGCTTCGCACGCTTTGCACGATAGGTCGGCCGCCTCATCGCGCTCGACGGTGACCGCGCTTGCGCGCAGCCAGAGCGGGGCGGCTCGCAGCGGGGCGCCGAGCCGCTCGTTCAGATCGGCCAGCACGCGCAGCACGCTCAGATTGTCGCCCGTGGCGGCCACGAGTGCATCGAGCTCCGCGCGCGCTTCGTCGGCTCGGCCGAGGCGCTGCTCGAGCACGCTCGCCCGACGCAGGCGAATACGGCGCACCTCGTCGACGGTGGCGGCCAACGCCGCGCGCCGGGCCAACAGCGTCGCCAGCGCGTCGTAATCGGAAACGCGCTCCGCCTCCCGCTCCAGCGCGGCGAGCGCCGTGACGTCGCTCGGATCGAGCCGTTGAACCTCGGCGAAGCTGCGCGCCGCCCGCTCGTAGTTGCCGACACTCTCGTGCAAACTCGCGAGTTCACGCAAGCCTGCCAGGCGCTCGGGCCCGGACTGGACCTCGGTCAGCAAGGAGAGTGCGTTCAGCAAGCGATCGTGATCGCTCTCCCTGCGCGCCAGGACGGCCAACTCCGTCAAGACGTCACGATCTTCTGGGGCTTCGCGCAGGGCGCGTTCGAGCGCGGAAAAGGCTTCTCGAGCCTTGCCCTGTTCGGCGAGCAGGCGCGCAAACTGGATCGCGAGGCGGGCCTGGCGTTCAGGGACCAGCGGTTCGTTGCCGAGCTCGATCTCGAGCAGCTCTTCGAGCTTCTCGGAGCGGCCCGCTCGGCGATAGAGCGTGATCAGGCGATCGGCGGCCTCCTCGAGGTCAGCCGCGGGAGAGCCCTTCAGCTCGCGAACCTCCTCGTAGGCTAAGATCGCGCGTCCAATCTCGCCGTCGCTCTCGGCGGCGCGGGCGACGTCGAGCAGGGCGCCCGTGCGATCCTGGATCGGCAAGACATCGAGGGCGAGCGCGATGAGCTCCGCATCTCCGGTGGCGCGCGCCGCGTGCTCGGCCGAGGCGAGCAGCGTCGCGTCTTCGGGGTTCTTCTGCGCCGCGGCGAGCAGCAGCCGCGCGGCAGCGACTTGGTCTCCTCGTGCCGTCGCGAGTTTGGCGAACAGCTCGAAAAGCGGCGCGCCGCCCCCCGCGAAGCGCTGCCCTGCGCGCGTCGTAACCTGGGCGAGCAGCTCGCCAGCATGTGACGCGAGCCGCGCCACGAAAGGCGTGAAGCTTTGGAATTCGTCGAGCTCGGGATCACACTCGACCGCGCGCGTCAGGGCAACGATCGCGGTCGCCTCGTCGTCGAACGCCTCGAGCGCCGCCCGCGCCGCCGCGAGCGCAACGCGAGCACCATCGGGACCATCGAGATCGAGCAAGAGCCGCCCGACCGCGCGCTGCCAGCGTAGCTCTAGCGTAGGTCGCTCCTCGGGGGACAGCTCAGACAGATTCTTGATGGCCTGGCCGAGTTCGAAGAGGACCTCTGCGCCCGGACGCACGAGCAGCGCGCGCAGCAGTACTTCGACGCGCTGCATCAGCCCTTCTTCGGTCGAGCCCGCGAGCAGGGCCGCGCGGCGCAGCCAAGCCGAGCTCTCGTCGGCGCGCCTGCTGCCGGCCGCGGCCCGCTCGAGCGCGCGTACGAGCTCGGCGCTCTGACCCGTGCGCTCCGCGAGGCGCGACAGCGTGACGTACACCACACCTTCGGATGGAACCGCGTCGAACGCCCGTAGAGCGTGGCCGAGCGCGCGCTCCGGCGCGCGGCGCTTCTCGAGCTGGCGCGCCGCTCGATAGTGCACGGCGCGCTGCCCGAAGCGGCCAAGCGCTGCGTCTCCCAATCGACTGTAGAGTGTGTCGAGCAACTCGAGGTCGTCATCGGCGACCGCGCGCTCGACCACGGCGAGCACGTCGGTGCGACTCGGATCTGCCTCGAGTGAACGTAGCGCGAGCGCGAGCGCGCGCGGCAAGCGATTGGTCTCGAGCGCGATGTTGGCAGCCAAGCTCAAAATGCGGGCAATCTCGCGCCCCTCGCTGCGCCGTGCGGCTAGATCCTCGAGGCGCGTCAGCGCGAGCTCCGGGCCCCCGAAGGCCACCAAGTCGGCCGCGAAGGCCTCGACGCCATGTTCGAGATCGAGCGAGACAGCGCGCTGCCAGGCCTCGACCGCGGAGCGCTGATCGCTCGCCAGGTCCCAGTAGGCCGCACCGAGCGCGCGCCAGGCGAGCGCGGTGCCGCGCTGATCGGCTTCGCTGAGCGCGCTGAGCGCCTCGGCACGCGCAAAGGACAGCGCGATCTCGCCGTCGGAGCTGCGCGGTGGCAGGGCAACGTCGAGCTCGGCGAGCACGGAAGTCGCCCAGGCCCCATCGCGAATCGCGCGCATCAGGGCGCGGGCGGCGCCATCCGAATCCCCCGCCGAGCGGCGTCGCCGAGAGAGGTCGAGCAGCAGTTCGGCGCGATCGCTGCTCGGTGCCCCGCAGGCCAGCCAGCGCTCGACCGCGGTGATGGCGAGCCCGCGTTCACCGACGATGTCCGCAACAGCTAGGATCGCCAAGCGTAGGTCGGTCGAGCGGGGACCGAGCACATCGAGCGCACGGCGCGCCAGGGCGGCGGCGCGCGGCGGATCGAGGGGAGCGATCGTACGCAGCGCCTTGGAAATCGGCTCCGTGAGCTCCGCGAGCGGCTGAGCCTGCGAGAGCAACCAGGCCAAGGTGTCACCCAGGCGAACGTTGTCCTCACCGGCGAGCGCACGCTCGAGCCTGTCACGCGCAGCCGCCAAGTCGCCCGGCCTGAGCGCAATCCGACGTAGGCAGAAGGCGTAGGCGAGCGCGGGCTCGCCGAGCTCGTCGTAAGTTGCCGCGAGCGACGCGGACAACGCGGCGCGCGGGACCACGACCCCCATCGCGCGCTCCATGGCTTGAGCGCCCCAGCGGTCGAGGGTCGCGGCGCCCACCAAAGCGCGAGCCGTCGCGGGGCGAGCTTGCTGAGGTTCGGCCGCTGCGGCTTGATCGACGGCGCGCCGCGCGCCTTCGATGTCACCCGAAACGAGCAGGCATTCGCCCGCGAAGGCGCCCAGCACGGCGCGCAAGGGGGACGCGAGCGCGGTCGATAGGCGCAAGAGCGCGCGGGCGCGCAACGCATCGTCGCCACGCTGCGCGGCGAGCAACACCAACATCGACAAGGCTGCGGGGTAAGAGCCAGGCTCGTCCACGGTTGGGGACAGCGCGGCGAGGGCCCCGTCGAGATCCCCCTGTCGGCGCCGTACCGAAGACAGCAGAAGACCGAGGCGCGCTCGCTCGCCCGCGCTCGTGGCGCGCAAAAACAGCCGCTCGAAGAACACTCCAAGCTCCTCGAAGCGCGACTGGCGAACCAGCACCCGCTCGACCGCCGCTTGAAAGCTGCGCTCCTCCGGCGCGAGGTCGACGAGTTCGAGCAGCACTGCGAGCAGGCGATCCGCCCGATCCGGCCGGCTCAAGAGCAAGCTCGCGACGCGGCTCAGCGGCTCGATGCGTTCGGCACCTTCGGCGCGCGTGAGCTCCGCCTCGAGCTCGGTCAGCGCCTCGTCCGAGAGCCGAATGCGGGAGTCGAGTCGGGCGATGGTTTCCGAGAGCGGGCGGCTATCGCGCTCGAGAGAGGCCAGGCTCTTGGCGGCCCAAAGCATCAAGCTTGGCTCTTGCAGGCGCGCCTCGGCAAACTCCCAGAGCTGGCGTAAGCGCTGAATGCGATCGGGCAGCGGCGCGTGACTCTCGGAGGCGCGCACCAAGGCGTCGACGAGCGGCACGTGGTCGCGCATCGTCAGCGCGTGGCGCAGGAGCGCTTCGTACGCTTCGTCGTTGCCAGGCTCGACCACCAAGGCATCGACGTAGGCGTCGAGCGCGCGGTCAGGGCGCGCCAATGGACCCGAATAGAGCTTGGCGAGCGCCACGCGCGCCCGTGCGCGCTCGTGCCCGCTCAGTAGATCACAGGAGAGCTCGAGGCGCGCCGCCAAG